>DPLS01000189.1:8592-15735 GCA_003541875.1 Bacteroidota bacterium
TCACGCGTCGTGCAACGTCTGGTTTCACACGCCGCTCAAGCCAGACAAACTTGTGTTTTGTGTTTGAGAGCTTCGCGAGATACATAGACTTGGGTTCGCCAAATATTCTCGCAAACCTTTCTGCGATGTCAGCCGCGCCACTCCCTACGATCCGTGGATCGGCTCCAAACGAAACGTATATTGAGTTCGAGACGAGGATCTTTCCGTTGCGGTCATAGATGTTCCCCCGTTCAGCAGCAAGAACAACTTTCGACTCATACTGCCGTTTCGCAATCTCCTGGTACTTTGATGCCTCGATCACTTGAATATGGACCAAGCGCAAGGCCACCACGCCGAAGAAGAACAGAAGCGCAACCTTCAGAAGCAGCATCCTTGAGAATGAATCCTTGGTCGGATTCGATTCCGTTGGAGGAGAAGCGTTCCTATTTACTGCGTTGAGTGTCATCGAATTGCTCGTGGGGTCACGTTACTTTGTTTGCGACCTCTTGCGAGCCTCCTCCATCATATCGTCATCAACATTAAACAGCGTTGGTTGTTCTTTGAGATAGCGAAGGCCCACCTGCTCGCCGGCAATCTTGCCGATGCGTTCCCAGCCAGATTTCCGGTTGATTTCTGCTTTCAGGACCGCGTTGCCGTTCACAAGCTTGTCGTACTGAGCCTGTAGCTGGTTGACTTCGGCGGCAAGCCCGTTTACAGCAATGATATTCCCTATGTAGCTAACGATGGCGAAGCCAAACCCAAACAGTAAGACAATAATTGAGAATGTTGACACCTTGCGGTCAACCCCTTTCTTGTTGGGCCTGACAACAAACCGGGGGGCGCGTGAGGCAGAGGAATCGCCATAGACATACCGGTTCTCGCGTGCCGACACATCGCTCTGTGCCCGATGGACGAGTTCTGCTACATCCGAGGATAGTTTCTTTGCCACTTGTTCAGAACCGATTCACTGAAACCAAGGTAGAATCACGCGTTTACTCGTTCTGCCGCCCTTAGCTTGGCGCTTCTCGCCCGGGGGTTTCGCGTAGCTTCCCCCAAAGACGGGGTAACGGGTCTCTTCGTCAGAAGCCTCAACCGGGGAACCACGATCCTGTCCGCAGCGTACTTGTTACCTGAAGGAATGACCGAGGCGGAATGTTTCCTGAAAGACTCCTTGACAATTCTGTCTTCCAGCGAATGGTACGAAATCACCACAAGCCGTCCGCCGGGTGCGAGTATCTGCAGCGCATCGAGAAGCACTCTCTCTAAGTTTTCGAGTTCTTTGTTGACGTGTATTCGAATCGCCTGAAAGATGCGGGCCAACGTCTTTGCCATGAATCGTTCGCCCGTCACAGACGACACGACATCGTGCAGCGTTCCCGTCGTTTCAATTGGCCGGCCGGACACTATCGCTTTCGCAATCCGCCGCGAATTTCTTTCCTCACCGTACTTCCACAAAATACTCGCCAGTTCTTCGTCCGAAAGCCTGTTCACAACATCCCAGCCCGAAAGAGGTTGCCGACGATCCATTCGCATGTCTATCTTTCCATTTGAGCGAAAGCTGAATCCTCTGGAGGCTTCGTCCAACTGAAATGATGAGACGCCGAGATCAAGGAGAAGTCCGTCTATCGATGCAAATCCACGAGAACGGAGCTCGGGTTCCAGGTTTCTGAAATTAGAGTGAACAAAGAGGGTGCGCTCTGCAAACGGCTTGAGCCGCTGCTCGGCAAATCGAATCGCATCCTCGTCTGCGTCAAAACATACTACTCTTGTCGTCTCGGTAGTACGACGACATATCTCCTCTGCGTGTCCACCACCACCCACGGTGCCGTCCACAAATACTCTGCCGGTCGGAGTCACAAGGAACTCAGCCGCTTCGTCGCGAAGCACGGGATCGTGATACATGGATCTCTTTCGGGACAGACGGTCTCACCCGGCACATGCCGAGTACCTACGGAGACTTCTTGTGAAGGACGGCTTGCGCGACGTTCTCGTAGCTGTCGGTTTGCGACTTCATGTAGACTTCATAGTCCTTCGGGTTCCAAACCTCGATTCGCTCAAGCACGCCAAGTATCAATACTTGATCTTCGATGCCAGCAAACTGTAACAGCTCTCTCGAGATGGTAATTCGCGATTGACCATCCAGCTGACCTTCGGTGGCATATTGCAGAAGCGTTCGTGTGATGAATCGATGTTGAGAATTAGAGGGTGAGAGTTCGCGGACAGATTCTTCGAGTGTATTCCATTCATCAAGCGGGTAGAGGAAGAGGCACTTTTCAAAACCGCGCGTCACTACGAACGTATCGTTCGCTTCATGAGAGACGTACTTCCTCAGCTTTGCTGGAATGTTGATGCGCCCCTTGCTATCAACAGAGTAGGAATATGATCCCTTGAACGATGACATTTGTTTCTAGAAACCGATTTGGCCAAATCGACTTATTTTCTACCCACCCGTCACCCACTTTTACCCACGGCGTTATGCTAAGATAGCTATTTGGGTCTGAAAGTCAAGGGAAAAACAACCAAATTCGGCACTTTTGAACGGTAGGATGCTGGGGAACGGGTAGGATTTACCAAGGCGGCAGTAGCGGGAGAGAAGCGAAGAATCAAGCTTTCCCAATACTTCTGGCCATCTCCTGCAGGAATTGGATTGCTTCTTCAACTGGGAGGTCACCGTCAGATGACCTTACCGTCAGCCTCAGATTCTTGCCGGACTGCTTAAGCGCGACGTTCTTTCCTCTCCATCTTGAGATCTCTGACATGACGGTCTGGAAGTCTGCCGCTTCATAGAAGGTCGTGTCGGTCTCCGGTGGAAATTCTATTTCGACCCCCGCTTTACCCATGAGAACCTTTGTGAACCCAATCTCCGATGCGGCAAGCCGCAAGCGGACGGCGCTGAATAGGTTCTCGACTTCGACGGGATGCGTGCCAAACCTGTCTCGGAGTTCTTCCCCGAGTTCGGCAAGCTGCTCGTGAGCGCTTAGCGCATACATTCTTCTATAAATCTCCAGGCGCTCGGTATCATTCTCGACGTACGTTGACGGGATGAGAGCGTTGATCTCCACTTCCACGATTGTTTCTGCTGCCGCACGCCCCCTCTCCTTTTCTTCGGGGAAGAGATCTCTGAATTCCTGCTCCTTGAGCTCCTTGACTGTGTCGTCAAGTATGCGAGTATATGTTTCAAATCCCATCGACTCGATGAAGCCGCTTTGTTCTGCCCCAAGCAAATTCCCTGCTCCTCTAATTTCAAGATCCCTCATCGCGAGATTGAAACCGGATCCGAGTTCTGTGAATTCTTCTACTGCTTGAAGGCGCTGGATCGTTGTTCGGGGCAATACCGAAATGGGTGGAACAAGAAGGTAGGCGTAGGCCTGGATGTTCGATCGCCCGACTCTTCCTTTCAGTTGATACAACTCTGACATTCCAAAACGATCTGCGCGGTTCACGATTATTGTGTTCACGTTGGGAATATCCAGGCCGGACTCAATAATCTTCGTACACACAAGCACGTCAATTTTCTTCTCTTGAAACTCCAGCATCACCTTTTCGAGTTCGTGCGCGTGCATTTGCCCATGAGCCGAGTGGATCCGCGTGGCCGGAAGGAGCTCCCTCAGCCTCTCGGCCCACACATCGATGTCGCCAATCCTGTCGTGCACGAAGTACACTTGTCCCCCGCGACCAACCTCGCGCCGTGCCGCCTCTTTAATAAGGTCGTCGTTGTATTGGACAATCTCGGTGATAATAGGAAGGCGGTTCCGTGGTGGTGTTGCAATAATTGAAAGGTCCCGCGCACCCATAAGAGAGAAGTGCAGCGTCCTCGGAATCGGGGTTGCCGTTAGGGTTAGCGTGTCGACTGTGGCGCTGATCTGGCGAAGTTTCTCCTTTGCGGCAACGCCAAATCGGTGTTCTTCATCAACAATCAACAAGCCAAGGTTCTTGAACCGAACGTCCTTTGAAAGAATCCTGTGGGTTCCAATGATGACGTCGATTGCTCCAGATTCTAGCTGTTCAAGAATTTGGGTCTGCTCACGTTTCGTCTTCAGGCGAGATATCACCGCCACGCGCACGACATATCTTGATGTCCGATCAAGAAACGTGTTGAAATGCTGAATCGCAAGAATTGTGGTCGGAACCAATACCGCAACCTGCTTCCCGTCCAAGACGGCCTTAAATGCAGCTCGCACAGCAACTTCTGTCTTTCCAAATCCCACATCTCCACAGACGAGACGATCCATCGGGTATGGTTGTTCCATATCCTGCTTCACGTCAAGAGTGGCTTTGGCCTGGTCAAAAGTGTCCTCATAGATAAAAGACGCCTCAAGTTCCTTCTGCCATGGAGTGTCGGGCTGAAACGCGTGACCGGCGGCCCCTTTCCTCTTGGCGTATAACCGAATCAAGTCCCGGGCAATATCCTGAATCCGCTTTTTCGCCCGCGCCTTGAGCTTGTCCCATTCTTGTGTGCCGAGACGCGTAAGTTTGGGCGTGTGGCCATCTTTCGACGAGTATTTCTGTACTTTCCCCAAATAATTAAGATTGACGTATAGTGTGTCCTTCTCTTCGTACAGGAGTTTCATCACTTCTTGTTCGACATCGCCGACGCTGATTTTCTTCAGCCCATCAAATCTGCCGATGCCAAATTCCTGATGAACAACGTAGTCACCTTTGTGCAGTTGTTGGAGTTCCTTTGGCGAGAACCCTCGAAATCTGGGCCGGTGGTGAGTGCCCCTTCTTTTCTGACGATCGAATATTTGATGCTCCGTATAGCACGCCAATCGCTGGCTGGGCAGCAGGAACCCTCCGTGGATCGCGTGGTGAACAAATTCGACGTTTGCCAAGTCCACCGCTCTACTGTCAGCAGGGAAAGATTCGCCAGGCAGACCTCCGTCTGCCAAGCTCGGCGATTGTGTTACCAACTCTCGAATACGATTCAACTCCGCCTGTCCGTCGCAGGTAATCAACACGCGAACACCCTGGCTCTGAAGTTGCAGGAGGTGTTCATGCAGGAGCCGCATGTTGCCATTGAACGCTGGTTGCGGCAACGAATCAAAATCTGTTCTGTTGACCGACTGTGAGAATGGCTCATAGTGAACCTGGACGAGTCGCGAGACCCTGTCGCGTAGGATTTCGGCGCCAATTGTGTTCTCGTGCTCACGAGCGCACACCTCTTCCACTCGCCTCCATACCAATTCCGGTTCGATCAACACTACGAGCGCGTCAATCCTCAGGTACTCGAACAATGACGATCTTCGAGTCTCACCTCCACCCAACTCGCGCGCCTCGAAGAGATCCGGAACGATGCTTGCAACGGCTATCTCTCTGATTGATCTCTGTGAGAGTGGATCAAATTCTCGAATCGACTCAATCGTATCACCGAAGAATTCACAGCGAACCGGGTATTCATTTCCATAAGAGAAAATGTCCAGTATCCCGCCACGAAGTGAGTACTCACCGGGAGATCCAACAAAATCGCTTCTCTCAAATCCACCCTCATTGAGTCTTCGCACCGTATCGGTCAGGGGATGATTGCTTCCAGACGCAATGCTTATTGTGCTGGTACCCAAGAGCGATGGGGCTGGAAGGCGGGCGGGAAGCGCGTCGGATGTTGTTACCAAAACCTGCGTGTGCGCACCCAACAGAGCGCGGAGCGTTGCTATGCAATCGCTGTCGGCAAGACCTATGCTTGGTGTTGCCAATTGGGTTGCACCAACGGTGAAGAATCTTGCCGTGTCACCACGGAGCAGACTGAGGTCGTCCGATAATTGTTCGGCCTGCGAACGCTCACCTGTAACGACGAGGACTTGCCTGCCGAGGACGTTTGACAGCGAAGAGATTACAAACGACGCCAGAGAACCGGAAAGCCCTTTGACTGAGAGGCAAGAACCATGATTGCGGCGCTCGATTTCAGCCAAGAGGTTTTGGAACGGCCGGCATCTCTCTATTCCGGCCACGAGTTGTTTGAACATTGTATCGAGGCTCTGGAAACTATGAGGAGATTGCGGGGCGGACAAAGCCGTTGGCTTCCCGCAGTCGAACTTCGGCCTCATCTGCAGACAACCCAGTCTTGGCCATAACTATTGCTGTCTTCACGTGCCCGCTCGCGGCATTCAAGAGACTTTCAGCAACCCTGTACTCAATGCCAGTCGCAATCATGATGATTCTCTTGGCTCGCTCGGTTAGTTTCTCGTTTGTGAGCTGAAGGTCAACCATCATGTTTTCGTAGACCTTGCCCATCTTGATCATGGCGGTGGTCGTGAGCATGTTCAGCACAAGCTTCTGCGCCGTTCCTGATTTCATGCGCGTCGATCCCATAATTACCTCAGCGCCAACCTCCGGGCAGATTGCGACATCAACCTGAAGGTCAAATTCGCGACGAGGGTTTGTTGTAATATAGATCGTCATCGCGCCACGCTCGCGGGCCCTTTCTATCGCGGCAACAACATACGGTGTTCGTCTGCTGGCGGCGATTCCACAAACCACATCTTTTTTGTTGATGTTCAGGTTTTCAATGTCTCGCAATGCTTGCGCTTCATTATCTTCGGCCCCTTCTTGAGATCGGAACACCGCTGGCTCGCCGCCGGCCATCAGCCCTACCACCATTTTGGGGTCCGTTCCAAATGTTGGTGGACATTCGGCTGCATCCAGAATCCCCAATCTCCCGCTTGTGCCTGCCCCAACATAAACTAGTCTGCCGCCATTCTTGAATGCGTGAACAATCAACTCAACCGCTTCTGCTATATACCCCAGTTCCCGTTCAACAGCAAAAGCGACGAGCTTATCTTCATTGTTGATGAGCTTGAGAATATCCAATGTTGAATAGTGATCGATTTCTTTTGAACGCGGATTACGTTGCTCTGTAGCCAGCGCTGCCAATCGGTCCTTTTGTGCCGAGTTCATCGCCTGAGGCCTATAGTTCAACAACCACAATCTGTTTGTCTGCCAAGCTTGTTTGATCAATCCCATCAAAATCAATGGGAAACGACTGGATGCTTCGAGGCTGAGAGGCCTTTCTTGCTTCGGTGATCTCTCGCTTCAAGTCTCCACCCTTCATTGCAATCAATGCGGGAGGACGGATTGCCTTTTCGCGTAATTCCGGCCGCCGAAACGCTATTCCTGTGCCTGCGCTCCTTCTGCCCAATGGAGCCGACCAGCCGATTAGCTCTCCGAGAG
>DPLS01000255.1 GCA_003541875.1 Bacteroidota bacterium
CCTGATCATTGTCGAACACCCGCTTGTGGTCCTGCGCGGCGGCAAGCGTAACGTAGCTTGTACCGTCGCAAATCGCGAACACCGACGCCTCTTCGCCCTTCAAAAACTCTTCGATAACGACTGTGTCGTTCGCCTCACCGAACGCCTTTTCTTCCACGATCATGTTCAATGTGGTGTGAGCCGATCTATGTTCATTGCATATCACAACACCCTTACCCGCCGCGAGTCCGTCCGCCTTCAAGACGAGAGGATATTTTCCAGAATCCAGGTAGTCAGACGCCTTATTCATTTCTGCCGCAGTGAATGTGGCATACTGAGCGGTAGGAATCCCATGCCGCCGCATGAAGTCCTTGGCAAATGCCTTGCTCCATTCCAATTGTGAGGCAAGCTTCGTGGGTCCGAATATCTTCAGGCCGTTCGCCTCGAAAAGGTCAACAATGCCTTCGGCAAGTGGTTGCTCTGGACCGACAACCGTTAGGTCAATCTCCTTCTCTCGCGCAAATCGGAGCAAACTCTGCACATCAGAGGGCGAGATCGGACTGCATTCAGCAAGCGATTCAATCCCTGGATTGCCGGGAGCGCAATAGATCTTCGTCAGCCGTGGACTCTGTTTCAACTTCCACACCAAGGCGTGTTCCCGGCCGCCAGACCCTACGACCAGCACTTTCATTCTAGGGCTCGAAGAGTGATTCAAAGATTTTCACAAGTTGGCCGGTTAGATTCACTCTGCTATATTTTTCGACAACGTCGGCCCTCGGCCCCTTAAGTGCATTGCGTTCGTAGAGAGCATGATAGTCTGCGAGAGCATTCTTGATTCCTGCCACGTCGTCAGGCTCGACAACCCTTCCACCCGCCTCAAGAATCGTGGACTTCAAAAAACCCTCAGGCGCGCAACCGAGAATGGGCTTTCCAGCACCGATGTACTCGTACGTCTTACCCGGAGAGCCGAATTCATCTCCAACGATCATCCACAGGACATCGGATGCTACGAGTTGCCGGACGCATTCCTGGTGTGGCAGGTAGCCGAGGATGCGCACTGATTCTTGCAGGCCGAGTTGTTCGACAGTTCTGATATTCTCATCGCGAAAGTGCCCAACGAAACATGCTTCAATCTTGTCGCGCAATCCTGGCTTCTCCTGAAAGAGATCAGAGAGTGCCCGGAGGAAGAAATCCGGCACGCGGTCTTCCCAAAAAATCCCGGCGTAGGTGACCCGCATCTTGCCGGGCGCGCGATCGGCACCGCCGTTGAGCTTGAAGTCATCCGGATCGTAGCCTTGCGGCACGATATCAACATCATGATATGTGAGAAATGGATAGCGCTCAATTAATGCCTCTTTCACGCGTCTATTTGTGGTTACCACGTGACTACTTGCTCGCAGAGCCCTCCGCTCCAGCAAATAATGCTTCCATTTGTGAAGCGGAGTCGGGTAGAACTTGAAAGGGTAGTCGAACCACGGATCACGATAGTCGAAAACCAACGGCTTGTTGATCTTCGCCTTTACATCTGCGCCAATCAGGAAATCAGTGAAGGGGGGCGCTGTGGCAAACACAAGATCGAAAGGCGTCTGCTTGTGCAGTTCTAATGCCTTCGCGACAGCCCTCCGCCTCCACCCGATCTTGTTGTCGGGAATGAAGAAGAAGTCACTGATGCGGCTAAAGAATTTTCTCGACCGCTCTGACGGCAGCTTGACAACTTCTCTTTTAGCAAACAACTTCCCCGGACCAGCCGGATCTGTTCGTTCAATCTTGATATCAGGTGAAAGCTCCGCGAGCAGCGATTCATCCTTGGCGAAGTACCCGCCCGGCGTGACCGTGAGAACAGTCGGATGCCATCCAAATTTGGGAAGGTACTTCACAAACTTCAGTGAACGCTGGACACCGCTTAACCCCATCGGGGGAAAATAGTACGCAATAACAAGGACTCTTCGTGGACTGATCTCTGCCGACATCATTTCACACAGCCATGAAGTTTTTGGGTGCCTTGTTCAGAACTTCACAGCCTTGAGATGTCAACAACACATCATCCTCAATGCGCACACCACCAAACCGTGGGATGTACACGCCCGGTTCAATCGTAATAACACTCCCGGACTTGAGTCGCTCTTTGCTCAGAGCAGAAACACGGGGGCGCTCATGCACCTGAAGTCCAAGTCCATGTCCGAGCGAGTGGATGAAGTACTGCCCGTACCCTCTCGCTGAAATTCGGTCGCGGGCAACGGCATCGAGGTCTCGTGCCATTATTCCTCCCCTTGCTGCACGAATCGCCGCGAGTTGAGCATCAAGAACAACATCGTACAATTTCCGGGATTGCTGTGACGCTCCACCGACGGCAACAGTTCGGGTAATGTCAGAATTGTAGCCTTGAACCGTGCAGCCAAAGTCGAGCGTTACGAACTCATGGTGCTTTATCTTCTTGGCTGACGCCCGCGCATGCGGAAGAGAGCCGCGCTCCCCGCTTCCAACAATCGGTTCAAACGCATCCTTCTCGGCTCCAAACTTCTTATGGAGGTAGGAAATCTCGGCTGCAACGTCCAGTTCAGTCACACCAGGTTTGATTACGTGGAGAAGTTCTTTGAACACCCGATCAGAGATTCCAACCGCTGCCCGGATATGGTCAATCTCTTTCTTCTCCTTTACGAGTGCAATTCCTTCAACAACATCTTTC
>DPLS01000367.1:0-484 GCA_003541875.1 Bacteroidota bacterium
CCTTTTCGGAGATGATCATGCTCTTCCGCTCCATTCCCATCATCACCTTGTCTTTTGCTCCTTCAAAGTGTATCATCGTCACAGCTTTGTTGCCCTGACGCGCGGCAAGTAGTGCAGCTTCGTTCACGAGGTTTGCAAGATCTGCGCCCGCAAGTCCCGGGGTGCCTTTCGCAAGCACCTCGAGTTTCACGTCTTCAGCAAGCGGGATGTTCTTTGTGTGTACACGGAGAATCCCTTCACGCCCTTTTACATCCGGTCTATCAACGACAACTTGCCTGTCGAAGCGACCAGGACGCATCAATGCGGGATCGAGAACATCGGGACGGTTTGTTGCGGCGATAATGATGACGCCGCTGTTCTGTTCAAAGCCGTCCATCTCAACGAGGAGCTGATTGAGTGTTTGCTCGCGCTCATCGTGCCCGCCGCCGAGTCCGGCGCCACGATGGCGGCCTACAGCGTCTATTTCGTCGATGAAGATGATGCA
>DPLS01000367.1:727-10362 GCA_003541875.1 Bacteroidota bacterium
TCGATGAAGATGATGCAGGGAGCGCTCTTCTTGCCTTGCTCGAACAAGTCGCGCACACGACTTGCGCCAACACCAACAAACATTTCGACGAAATCTGCGCCGGAGATGGAAAAGAAGGGGACTCCCGCCTCTCCCGCAACTGCGCGGGCAAGCAGCGTTTTGCCCGTACCGGGAGGGCCAAGGAGCAAAACGCCCTTGGGGATCTTCCCGCCGAGTTTCTGAAACTTCGACGGCTCTTTGAGGAACTCGATAATCTCCATCAGCTCCATCTTCGCCTCATCAGCACCGGCCACATCAAGGAATGTCACTTTTACGGCGCCTTCGTTCAGCATCTTCGCGCGGCTTTTTCCGAAGGAAAAGATTCCTCTGGGCCCGCCGGCGCCCCCCTGCATCCGCCGCATGATGATAAGCCAAACGGCAAGCAACAGCACCCACGGAAGGAATGAGACGAGTGCGTTGATCCAGGTGTTGTCGTCCTTGACGATCGAGAACCGGATCTGCTGCTTTGTCCATTCCTGAATTACGCTGCTGTCGATAAAAGGAAGTGTTAGTGTAAATTTCTGGAACGAGACATCTTTTCCACCACGGACAACAGTGCTCGGGCTCTTCAGTTCCCCATCAAAGTCATAGTTTGTCAGTTCCGACTTCTTGATTGTTGCCTGAGCGATTTGTCCGCTCTTCAGCAACTGTTCATACTCGGTGTAGGAGAGTTCGACCCTGGTTCCTTCTGCTCCCTTGAAGAGCGTCATCACGAGGAACACCAGAAGGATAATGGCGGACCAGCTCAGCACAACCTTGAGAACTTTGTTCCAGTTGAAGTCGTCATCCGACTTGAATTGCTGGCCGCTACGGCGCGGCTTGCCCGGCCGCTGGAAGCTGCGGCGCTTCTCGGAGTCGCTTCCTCGTTTATTGTCTGTTTTCTTCTGCTCTTCCATGTACTGTGCTTGCTCCTCTCTTGGACGGCTACCGTGTAGTCGCCCTGCTCTCCTTGAGTCTATAGATGTCTTTCAGGTTTCTCAACTTCTGTGCATAATCAAGGCCGTAACCGATCACAAAGTCCTTCGGGATCGTGAACCCGACATAGTCGATGTGAACGGCCGTCTTCACGGCCAGTTTCTTGTATAGCAATGTAACAATGCGGAACGATTTCGGGTTCTCTTTTTCGATCAGATGCTTCATATATTGCATCGAAAGCCCGGAATCGACGATATCCTCGACAATGATAATGTCGCGCCCTTCAACCTGGCAGTTCAAGTCCTTCAGCAGCGTCACCTTCCCTGAGCTGATCTTGGCGTCGCCATAGCTTGAGAGCTTCAGGAAGTCGACTTCGCAATCGATGGTGACTTCGCGGATCAGATCCGCAAAAAAAATAAATGAACCGTTGAGTACTCCGATGAATACTGGAACGGTTCCCCTATAGTCTCTACTGATCTGTCGTGCAAGTTGTTTCACCCTCGTCTTGATCCGCCGCTCGCTGATCATCGTGGCGAAGGTGTCGCCGTTAATCCTGACCCTTTTTGCCATTCGTCCTTTCTGGTGTTCGTGCGAATTCAAGCTTCATAACGCGCTTCGTCTCCGATGTAATTTTGAATCGGTCGTCGATTCTCTGTCCGCACACCCACACAACCTGTCCATCCTTGGTTTCAAGAATGGGAATCTGGCGCTTCTCGTAAATCGGGATCTTTGCGTCGACAAAGAAATCGCTGATCTTCTTTTTCGTCTTCATGCCGAGCGGAACGAACGAGTCCCCGTCACTCCAGGAGCGAAGGACCAGCTCGTTGGTCCTTACAGCATCGGCATCAATGAACTCGGCGCCGCCGTTGTTGTTGAACTGAACGTTTTGTGTATCCACAACCTCTGAGGCGAACTTGAATTTGTCAAAATCATACCGTTGGTTTGTGTGCACGGTGATCTTGAAATCGCTCATCGGGTCCGCCTTGCGTATCACCAAGTTCTCCCGGTCACGGAACACCACATATTCTTTTGAGATTGCGACCCACGAGCCTGTGAGCCCTTCGGTCAGGTCAAGGATGGCGTTGACCTGGTCGTAATCGAGCTTCCGGTGTGCAATCTGGTCTGCAGCAAGCATGATGATGTACTGTTGCAGCAGCATGGGATTGCTCCGCAGCCGGGCGATGGAAAGATGCAGCTCCTCGTCGGTCTTCTTCGCGACCAGGAGTTCGTAGCTCTGTCGTGCCGTGAACGTGAGGAATGCCTCCAGCTCCCGGAACAACTCAGCCGAACGGTTCAGTGTCGGGATGATGTTCGGGTTGATTTCTTTCTTTACCGGTGGCAGAATATTGTGACGGATGAAATTCCTCGTGTAGTAGTCCTTCATGTTGGAGGAATCGGTCCTGAATGCCAGATGTTCCGCCCGTGCATATTCCTCGATTTCATCCCGCTGTGCGAACAATAGCGGACGGATGATTTTCCTGTCCTCGCGATAGACGGGAATTCCTGACAGCCCTTGCACCCCCGCTCCACGGAAGAGATTCAGGAGAATCGTCTCTGCGTTGTCGTCCGCGTTGTGCGCAGTGGCGATCTTATCGAACCCGCTTGAGACCAGCAACTTGTCAAAGAACTCGTAGCGCAGCTTGCGTGCCGCTTCCTGAATGCCCAGCTTCGTTTGCCGGGAGTACTCCGCAGTGTTTGCCCGCTCCACATAGAATTCAAACCCGTAGTGGCGTGCACGTTGTGCGACAGTCTGTTCGTCTCCGTCAGATTCCGCGCCACGCAACTGATGGTTGAAGTGGGCGACGACAACCGTCAAGCCAAAGGCTTCCTGCTCTTTGGCAAGCAAGTCCAGGAGCACGATGGAATCGGCTCCCCCGCTGACCGCGGCGATGATCTTGTTCCGCTCCTCGATCAGGCGCCGCCGCCGACTGAACTCGTGAAACCGTGTTAAGAACGCACGCGACGAGAACATGGTCCTTTGTGGTCACCCCTTAGAAAAAAAATCCCCTGTATGTTGAACGGCATCGCCGCGGACGAACGAAGGCATTTCCCACAGGGTCTACGGGAAGATAACCAGCGACGCTCGTTGCCTGTCAAGGGGAGTGAGACCGATTGTCCGATGTAGCGGGAGAGGGACTCGAACCCCCGACCTACGGATTATGATTCCGACGCTCTAACCAGCTGAGCTATCCCGCCATGTAGGTTGCACATGCGGCTCAAATGCTTGAAAAATATACCACTAATTGAATAAAAGAGCAAGCTGACCTTGGGGCGGAATGATGTTAAGCACATTGAATTTGGAGGGGTGAATGAATATATTCCTTCGCACTGTTCGACTGACCACTCTATCTCCGAGCAAATGGTTTCCTCTGCAACTGGCAGTACCCACCAATCGGCGTCATTTGGACACCCACACTCAGTAGATGAGTCGTTTGAGTTCTGTGAGCGACTTGCCAGATCGCACTACGAGAACTTTCCCGTGGCGTCTTTGTTCGTCCCCAAAGAGAAACGACGCTATGTCTGGAGTATCTATGCTTTTGCCCGCGTTGCTGACGACCTCGCAGACGAAGGAGATACGCCTCCGCAACGTCGGCTTGAGCAACTTGCTAGATGGGGAGAGTATCTGGATGAATGCTACGAGTCAAAACCATCCCATCCAATATTCATTGCCTTGGGAAGGACGGTGCAGCGTTTCAACATTCCCAAGGAACTACTGGCCAACCTCCTGACCGCGTTCCGGATGGACGTCACGCAAAAAAGGTTCGGCACCTTCAACGACCTACTCTATTATTGCAGTCACTCAGCGAACCCCATTGGCCAGCTCGTGCTCCACATATTTGGTAATGCCACAGAGCGCAATGTTGCCCTTTCCGATAACATATGCACTGCACTCCAGTTGGCGAACTTCTGGCAGGATGTTGTTGTGGATCTGCAGAAAGGACGGCTCTATATCCCGCTTGAAGATTGCAAGCGATTTGGGTATACTGAACATGAAGTTGAGTGCCGTGTCGTGGATGATCGCTTTCGGAAGCTGATGGAATTTGAGGTGAGCCGGACGAGGGACCTTTTTGTGGCGGGAAAACCGTTGCTGAAGGAGGCAGTTCCGGCACTTCACCGGGAGTTGAGTCTCACGTGGCACGGTGGGATGAGAATCTTGGAGAAGATCGAAAGCCTTGACTACGATGTGTTGCATAGCCGCCCCGCGCTTTCTTTTATGGATAAGTTGACTATCTTGAGTACTTCGTTGTTACGAATGACATGAGTTCCATCGCAGTGACAATCACGAAGAGCAGCCACACGAGCTTTTACTACTCGTTTGCCGTGCTGCCCAAGCACAAGCGCGAGGCGATTAGTGCTGTGTATGCGTTCTGTCGCTACACGGATGATATTGTTGATGAGGGAACGGACCAACGTCGAAAGGTTGTACTCCTCCGAAAATGGCGGATGGAACTGGGTCAGGCGCTTCGTGGAAATTCGACATATCCCCTGCTCAATCAGTTGAGTGCGACCGCACGGAAGTTCAATATTCCGGTCGATCACTTCTACGACCTGATTCGGGGGATGGAGATGGACCTGGACAAGACCAGGTATGAATCGTTCGATGAGCTCCGTGACTACTGCTACCTTGTCGCTTCCACGGTCGGGTTGATGTGCAGACAAATCTTCGGTTACAAGAATGAGTCGACTCGTGAGTATGCGATCAACCTTGGCATTGCACTTCAGCTCACAAATATTCTCCGGGACGTAAAGGACGATGCGCGCAAGGGACGCATTTACATTCCGCAAGAGGATCTTCGCCGGTTCGGGTATAGCGAAGAGGATCTCCTTGCTGGGCGGTACACACCCGCCTTTGTGAACCTTATGCGTTTTGAGAGTGAGCGGGCGCGTCAGTACTTTGACGCGGCCAGGAATGCACTGAAGGACGAGGACAAATACTATTTCTTTGCTGCACGTATCATGTGGTCCATCTATGCCCATCTTCTGCGACGCATCGAGCGATCTGAATACAACGTGTTCGTGCGCCGCATCTCGCTCCCGCGAGTTTTGAAACTTCTTATTGCCTTCCGGTACTGGCTCAGTCACCAGTTAAAGTATTCTCGATTCCAGAACGAGGGTGTCGCTCTCCTTACCTTAAACTGAGGTATGTCCAGACACGTTGCTGTTGTTGGCGGTGGGCTCAGCGGCCTTGCTGCCGGTGTTGAGCTTGTCTCTCGCGGTATTCGCGTAACCCTTCTTGAGCAGAAGCCTGCGCTTGGCGGTCGTGCCTACTCATTCAGAGACAGTGTTACCGGCGATACGATCGACAACGGTCAGCATGTTCTGATCGCCGGCTACGGCCGCACGATGCGCTTCCTTGAGACGATTGGCACTCGGGAGTTTGTCCGCGTGCAGCACACCCCATCACTCATGTTTCACCATCCTCAACGCGGCTTCTGCGAGTTTCGCCTCCCATTGCTACCTACCCCATTCAACTTGCTCATTGGTATTCTGGGCTGTGCACTCTTTTCATTTCGTGATAGGATGAGCCTCCTGCACGCAGGACTTTCTCTCCGCGCACTGAGGAAGATGGACAAGCAGCGCCTTGCGGGTCAAACGGTTGAAGAATGGCTGAAGTCTGTAGGACAATCTGCCGAATGCATCAGGTCGTTCTGGGAACCGATTGCCGTCTCGATTATGAATGAGAGGATCGAGAAGGCATCGGCGTTCGTGTTTGTAGAAGCGATGCGAACGGCGTTTCTCGGTGGCTCGCGGAGCGCTGCGCTTGCCATTCCGTCTGTCGGGCTCAGTCAGCTCTATGTGGAGGGTGCAAGAAAGTTTGTTACTCTCCGCGGAGGCGAGATTCGATGCAATGCCGATGTCGTAGAGGTGGTTCTCGAAAACGAGATTGCCGCAGGTGTCAGATTGCGTGACAGTACGTTTGTCGCAGCCGATGCCGTGGTGCTGACGGTCCCCGCCAACAAACTTGTTCCCATACTCTCGGCACAGCTCAAGAAACAGCTATCTCAAGTCATCGCTATCGACGTCGCACCGATAGTCTCAATACATCTCTGGTTCAAGCAGGAGTTTATGCCGCACGAATCTGTCGGATTGATCGGGAGACGAATCCAGTGGCTTTTCAACAGGAGACTGATCAATGGGGAAGAGGGTGAGGGATCACATGTCTCGGCAGTCATCAGCGGGGGACATGAGTTCATTGGAAAGACAAAGGATGATCTCGTGAAGATCGCGGTAGATGACATTCGCTCTCTCTATCCTGTCCTATGTGAAGAACCCTGCCATGCAGTCGTCATCAGAGAAAAGAGTGCCACCTACTCGTCCAGTCCACTAACCGAGCCGTTGCGTCCACGAGCGAAGACAGAAATCCCGAACTTGTTCCTCGCGGGTGATTGGACGGCCACCGGATATCCGGCTACGATTGAAGGGGCGGTTCTCAGTGCGGAACTGGCAACAAAATCGGTTCTTGAGTACCTCAAGTAAACGATGCCTCTTGAATTCGGCGTTGCATTGATTTTGTGGATTGAATTACGGATATTTTCCTATGATTTTCACGTGCAGGGACGGCAGAAGCTATGCTTGAAGACAAGCTGGTCTTGTTGGTGGATGATGAGCAGTCGCTGCTCAAGGCGACCTCCATTGGACTGAAGGATCGCGGCTTCAAAGTGCACACAGCCGAGTCGGGTGAATTGGCAATCAAAGCCATCCAGAGCTTGAAGCCGAACATCGTGGTGTCGGATCTTGCAATGCCGGGAATGAACGGATTCGAGCTCTACCAGGAAGTGAAGAAGAGTCCGGAGTACACAGCGTTACCGTTCATTTTTCTGACGGCAGTCGACGACTTCTATGCCAAGAAGTTTGGCAGGGAACTCGGTGGCGCTGCATATATCACGAAGCCTGTTGACCTGGACGAGCTTGAACAGATCCTAAGAGAAAAAATGGGCGAGTAACAATTCTGCTTGTTGGAGATTCCAAGGACCTATCCGATCCCGTGTCTCGTGCGGGATTTTTTGTAATGCAACAGCCAATTCAACGCATACGGTTTCTCGATATCATGCGCGGCGTGGCCGTGGTGGTGATGGTCATCGGACACAGTGTCGATTCGGTGCTGAGTCTTGATGCGCGAAGCACGGAAGCGTTTCGCATGTATGATGCTGTTCGAGGATTTACCGCTCCCATCTTTCTCTTCGTGGCCGGTTTCGCGTTCATCGTCGTAACTGAGCGGCGGTGGAATGAATATCATGCGTTCTCGCGACCGCTCCGCAGTCGTCTCCTCAAAGTTCTTCTGCTCCTGACGGTTGGCTACGTGCTGCACCTGCCCTTCCTCTCGTTCAACAAACTGCTCCACGGAACGAAGCCGGAGGAGTACGCACTGTTGTTTCAAGTGGATGTGCTTCACTGCGTTGCCGTGAGCATCGTGATTCTTCAAGTCCTCGTATTATTGTCAAAGACTCCACGCATCTTCGGCCTGATCACACTCAAGACAACGGCCATTATTGTTCTTGCGACGCCGTTGGTCTGGACGGTTGACCTTGCGCGGGTTATCGGTCCTGTTCTGGCACCGTACTTCAGTCAGAAGACCCTCTCGATCTTTCCCATATTTCCCTTCTCGGGGTTCATGCTGTCGGGTGGTGCACTGGGTCATTTCTTCCTGGTGGCTTGGCGGAACGGGAGAGAGAAGGAATTTTTTGGTGGTATCATCACGCTGGCACTCATGGTTGGTGCATGTGGAGTCCTGTTTGATCTTCTCCCAGTCTCAATCTACCCGCCACACGACTACTGGAAGGTGAGTCCAAACTTTTTCCTGGTCAGAATGAGCGCAGTGTTATTGGTGACCGCGGGGTTCTTCTACTTAAAGAAGCTGCCTGGCATCGTCGAGCATCCGGTGCTTGCGCTTGGCCAGGCTTCTCTGTTGGTGTACGCGGTTCACCTTGGAGTTGCATACGGATCGCCATTGAACATTGGGCTACAGCAGATAATCGGGAAGATACTGCCCTACTATGCTGCGGCCGGAGTAAGTGTCGTCGTTCTCGGCGGCATGGTTGTGCTGGTATATCTCTCGGAGTATTTCCGCACACATCACGAGTGGCCGTCGCGGCTTATCCAGGCTGGTTTCGCCAGCACTATCACATATTTCTTTTTCACCAATCCCTGGTGAACATGGTTCCCTCTTACTCTTCATCTGTATTGTCATGAGTGAACTGCCCTCCACCGTTCCTGTGGCGCCGAAAGCAAAACGCCTTGACTATATTGACCTGCTGCGTGGCTGGGCCGTCATCGTGATGATTGAAACGCACGTCTTCAACGCCACACTCACAAGGGAGATCACGGAGGGCGGACTATACGGCTATATCACTTTCATCAATGGCCTTGTAGCACCGTCGTTTCTCTTCGCGTCAGGTCTTGCGTACGCCGTCACGACGCGTCGGAAGTTGAACGACTATCTCTCATTCGGCCAGCCGTTGCTCAAGCAGGTTGGCAGGTTGTTGCTCATCCTGGCGATCGGTTATCTTCTTCATCTCCCGAAGTTCAACTATGTCCAGATCATGTCGGTGACGGAGGAACGGCCGTGGCGGATCTTTTTTCAGGCGGATGTTCTCCAATGCATCGCTGTGAGTCTGTTGTTCATGCAGGCGCTGCTGCTCTTGTTGAGGAGTGAGCGTCGCCTGTGCCTGACGTTGATTGCAGTTACTGCTGGAGTGGTGTTCCTGACGCCCATTGTATGGGGGATTGATTTCTGGCCGATCCTGCCGGCGCCGCTTGCGGGTTATCTGAACGGGATATACTTCAAGAACTTCCCCGGGTTTCCTCTCTTCCCATGGTCGGCGTTTCTTTTTGCCGGTGCGATAGTCGGTTACTTCTACCAGGAGTCGCGCACGAGTACGGAGCAAGAATTTGCAATGATGAAATGGTTGCTCTGGTGGTCACTGGGTCTGATACTCGCGTCGTTCGTGATTCATCCGGTGGCCGCTCTCGTCTACCCGACCTATGACTACTGGAGATTCAGCCCGAGTTTCTATCTGCTGCGGCTCGGGATAGTGATCGCGCTCTGCGTTGGGATGTTCTTCTACGAAAAGCGCCAGGTGGTCTCGCAGCGCTCACCGGTTACACTGATCGGACGAGAGTCTCTGATTGTCTACGCAACGCATTTGCTTCTTATCTTTGGCAACTTCAGCAGCTTCAACTTCTCAAAGCATGTAAATCACACGTTCGGGTATGGTGAGGCAATCATCACAACGATTTTGTTGATGGGATTGATGTACGCTCTTGCGCTCTTCTGGAGCAGGATCAAGCGCGGATCACCACGCTGGCGGACGACGCTGCAATTCGGTACTCTTGCAGTTTTGGTTGGAGTATTCTTTTTTGGTCCGGGGGAGTAGAAGATTGACAATCTTCAATTGCTACTTGTCAATTGACGCGCGAACCCCTACCTTCATGCACACACAACCCCTTCCATTCCGCCGTCAAAAGAATAGATGACATCAGACCTCGCAAACCGCAAATCCCTCATCCGCTATGCGTGGCTCTCCATTGCTGCTGCGGTTATTACCATAGGACTTAAGGCGGTTGCGTACTTGCTCACCGGCTCAATTGGACTACTCTCCGATGCAATGGAATCTCTTGTCAACCTTGCTGGTGCACTCATGGCACTGGCAATGTTGACGGTGGCTGCCCGACCCGCGGAC
>DPLS01000422.1 GCA_003541875.1 Bacteroidota bacterium
CTTCATGGCTCTCTTGTTTCCTGGTCCCTTGCCTTTCTCAAACACAGTCCTCTTCACTCGCCACGTCATGCACCAACATCCGCCGCACGCCCCTCGCGTTCCAAAGAGTTGTTCAAAGGCCCGCCAACGACTTTTCGTGACGGGACGAAAGGCGAGTTCGGGATTTTTGCTTTTTGTCTTCACTTCCAGTACCTGTCCCACTTCTCATCCACCCTCTTCTTCACCTCATCCGTCATTCGTAATGGCTTCGGGTATCCCTGCTTCCATGTCGCATCTATCCCCATGATACCTTTGTATACCGGACTGATACCGATGAGCTTCTGTTCGGTGAAGAGGATGTCACGTTCACAGTCAAAACGTGTGAAGAGACCCCAGATGTAGTTCTCTTTGTCACGGATATCCACATCATCGCTCACAGCGGCGATAATCTTGATACCCGGCAGCTCGGTGTGCTTCACCAACTTCTCCACGATCGGCATCCCGTGTCCGCTGACTTTGACCAGAAGGAGTGTATCGTGCACGAGATTGAGATCCAGAATGCGAGGGTCGAGCGACCTGAGCTGCTGGACCTGTTCCGAGCGCCGATCTCTATCAGGAGACGCCTTCGGTTCTTCCGTTGGCCGCTGCTTCTTCGTTGCATCCAAAATCATCTTGCTGCCGAGGTTCATCTTGAAGCTCGTGAAGTCGAGCGTATCCATCGGCACCTTCGGGATCATCACGAAGTCGTAGTGCGGATCAAAGTTGTCCCGCACATTCTTCATCACCTCATCAAAGTTGCGGACGTTCACTCCCTCAGAGACAAGAATCAGGCACTTGGTAAGCGAGAGCTGCGACATACCCATCAGGCCGAGCGCCGTCTTCATCGACTCTTTCGCGTAGCGCTGGTCAACCGCAACCACGAGAAGGTTGTGGAACCCGGCTTCATAGTAGGCCCACATATCGGTGATTTCTGAATGAATCAACTTCACGAGTGGACCGAGAATCTGCTGAGTTGCATCGCCTAGGAACTTGTCCTCCATCGGTGGTATGCCGACAACAGTTGCGGGATAGATGGGATTCTTCCGGTGAGTGATTGTTTTGATATGGAAGACAGGAAACTCTGCGGCATGAGAGTAGTGCCCGAAGTGATCGCCAAAAGGACCCTCCATCCGACGCTCCTTCAGCGGCACGACACCTTCAAGGATGAACTCTGCATTCGCCGGAACATCAATCGATATCGACTTCCCCTTCACGAACTTCGTCCGCTTGCCACGCAGGAAGCCGGCAAACATGGCTTCGTCGATGTTCTCTGGCAATG
The DNA here is from genome assembly GCA_003541875.1 of Bacteroidota bacterium. Lineage (GTDB taxonomy): Bacteria > Bacteroidota > Ignavibacteria > UBA10030 > UBA6906 > UBA11986. Next base: position 1,298 of record DPLS01000422.1, read on the forward strand.
CGGCGATCGTTGCCATCAGAAGAGCCGGATCGGTACCAAGAGCAACTGCAAGCTCAAACTCCTTACCCAACTTCTCTGCTTGGTAGTAATGGAAGCCTCCGCCCTTCTGAATCTGCCAGTGCATGCCTGTCGTCTGCTTGTCGAACACGTGCATGCGGTACATGCCCATGTTCCGTTTGCCGGTTCGGGGATCATAGGTGATGACCTGCGGCAGCGTCAAGAAGCGTCCGCCATCTTCCGGCCAGCACGTCAGAATGGGAAGCTCGTCCAGATTTGGTTGCTCCACGACTTGCTGCGAGAGAGCCGACCATGAGGATTTGGGCGGTGCAGAAAGAAAACGTCGAACGAGTTTCTTGTTCTCCCAGATCGTTGAAGGCCTCGGCGGAAACAGATCTCCCAGAAACTTGATCAGCTCTTCTCCCAACTCCTGTGGATGCTTCTGTAGCGCAAGCTCGCATCGCTTGTCACTCGCCATCGTGTTGATGACGAGAGGATACTTCGAGCCTTTGACCCTTTCAAACAAGAGTGCCGGCTTCTGCTCCTTGATTGCTCTCGAAGCGATCTCTGTTATCTCGAAACACGGATCGACCTCAAGGGAACAACGATGAAGTTCTCCCTGTGATTCGAGGTAGCGGGCAAAATCGCCAACAGTGGAAAAGCGCGGAGACATGATTACAGATTGCTGATTACGGATGGGAAGGGTTCATGCGGCATAAGTTGGGCCGTCCTCTTTCAAGTATCGTGGGGGTTCGTGGCCTTCATTCACTGCCTGAATGAATCGAAACAACTTGCCACACGACTGTTCGTAGTCATTTCGAATTCGCAGATAGAGAACTTCATCCGTCAGAGATTTCGTCTCGAAAAGAAGCTCAAGGTGTTCGATTCTCTCTCCCGCCGACGCATACGCCCTGTTGAGATACAACAGGAACTCGTTCTTGTGCTTTCTCAGACAATACCCCTCGACAATTTGGGCCGAAACCGATTTTGACGATCTCCGAATCTGACTCCCCTGCTCGTACATCTCATGCTTTGGCAATCCCAAGCTTATCTGATGCACCTCAACCGCAAGTCGATGAGCCATCTGATAGACCTCCAACTTCTTGTACCCTTCATCAATCATAGCACACCGACCGGAAGTTCTGCAATCCGTAATCTCCCATCGGTAATCTTCCTCTCACTCAAACTCTTTCGCCCTCCACCCTTTCGCACTTCGGATTCCCAGTTGTCCCATCACTTTGTTAGTGAAAGCACTGACGTACTCATCAACCGTCTTTGGCACAAAATAGAGCGGTGACGAAATCGGCATAATCACAGCTCCATAGCTGGAGAGCTTCGCGCATTGCTCAAGGGAAAGTGTCGACATTGGTGTTTCGCGCACGCAGATGATGAGCTTGTATCGTTCCTTCAAACATACTTGCGCAGTCCGGGTAATCAGCGTGTCACCAATGCCTGAGGCAATTTTGCCAAGCGTTGAGGTGGAAGCCGGAAGTATCACGAATGCGTCAAAGAAGTTTGAGCCGGACGCCATTGGGGCCGTAAGATCATCATCCGAGAACGTCTTTTTCACATACGGTTTCAGATCCTTCTCGCTCATGTTTAGCTCATCGTGCAACAGCACCTTGCCCCATGAACTGACAATGAGAAACTTGTCCGCCTCACACTTTTTCAGAAAGTCCAGGGCATACACTGCCCCGGATGAGCCGGTAATGCCAACGACAACCTTCATGCTGACAGACTCCCCCCCTTTCGATGCCGCTTCAACTCCCGGCGTAACCTGTCGGGCATCGGTCGACAGGCGCAGTGTTTCTCATGTTGGAGATGCCATGCAATGCGTTGCTCAAGTGTTGCGTTCTTCGGCATACGGTTTGCCCGATGCCATTCAGCATTGAGTTTTGACTTCATACGTACACCCCAACGAGGACCATTGTGAACACTGCAAACCCAGCCACGGCATTGATCTTGAAGAACGCAAGTTCAACATCCTCCGCCTTCTTCTGTTCAAGGTAAAGCAGATACCCCGTAAGCAAAAGGAGCGGCAGCGCAAGCAACGAGAATACTGAATAGAAGAACAGGCCGACGAGCAACGCAAACGCGACAGCATGAAAGTACCCTGAATAGCGAAGGGCTCGCGCTCTCCCGAAACGGGACGGGAAGGAATAGAGCGACGCCTTCTTGTCGAATTCCTCGTCAAGGGTAGAATAGATTATATCGAAGCCGGCAACCCAAAAAAGGGTGAAGAGTGAAAGTAACGCCGGGGCGAGCAGATTCTCAAACGACGGCGATATCGCAAACCATCCGCCCA
>DPLS01000105.1 GCA_003541875.1 Bacteroidota bacterium
TTTGACGTTATTCTCAAGGAGGCAGACGCGGATGAAGCAAGGCGCATCCTAGCGGCATGGAAGACGCTTTGTGGAACCGCCATTATTCACCCCCACTATGACAATGATCCAATACACGGAACCACAACAATTCAGCACTTGCTTTGCCAACAATGCGTGCAAACCTTCCCTCCTGACTTGGCGCTGCCAAATGAACAACCGCAACTTTCTAAGGGCGATCCCTTGGCCAATCAAACAATGGGCGCTGGCGGGGGCATGGTTGGACCCGAAGCAATGGGGCAAGGTGGGCCGACTCCTGATGTTTTGGGCGGTGAGGGCGGAATGCCTCAAGAACCTAGCGGCCCTGTCTGCCCGTATTGCAACGCGCCGGGAGCAATCCTCACCCCGGATGGCTCCGGAGAAGAACTCGCCAACGGAAAGCTCAACATAGAAATCTTTTCTCCGTTCGAAGTAATGATGGATCTTGAAGGACGCTCCTGGAAAGACATCCCCATGCTGAACGTCCGGAGACGCTATGACATCGACCTTGTGCGGCGCAAATACAACCGATTCGATCTGGAGCCCGACAACAATTCTAACGTCGGCGGTGCGATTGGCCTTAACCTGCTCAGAGCTATTGCCTATGCCGCAGGAAATGCAGTCTACGGAACAGGGATCGCCTCGGGAAGGTCGCTCGGTGACGATCAAAGTATCACCCTTGACCAGCTATGGGTACGTCCATGTTCGGATTATCCCGAGGGATTGGTTGCCGTCTTCGCAAACAACGAAATAGTCAATGAAGACACGATCAAAGATGGTATCCCGTATCACGATAGGTCGGGGAAACCGCTTTGGCCGTGGCATATTGATAAGTTCGACCACGTACCGGGCAGAACCTTTGGGCGCACTCCCCTCGACGATGTAGCGCCCAAGTCGGAACAGCGGAACAAAATCGAAAGCCTTATACAGCTAATTATCACTCGGTCTGCTAACCCGGTGTGGTTGATTGCGAAGAATACGGGAGTCACGCAAATCACGGGTGAGCCGGGGCAACAGATTGAAGGCAATTGGGCGATGAATCCGCAACTAAAGCCCGAACGCGTAGCAGGTGAGAATATCCCTACAAGCGTTATCGCGTGGCTGGAAAAGACCGACAAGGACATCGACGAGCTTGCAGGAATATTCGAAGTGCTCAAAGGATCGGCTCCGGCTGGCGTGACTGCGGGAACAGCCCTACGGCTCTTGCTTGAACGGGCACAGACAAGATTTACGCCGGTGGCAACCTACGGGGAGAAGGTCTGGCAGGACGTATGCCGCGACTTGCTGTGTATGGCGCAAGAGTTTTGGACAGACGACCGCATCAGTAAAATCCAAGGGCCGGGTAACACTTGGGAAATTATTCAGTTCTCCAAGGCTGATCTGCAAGGCGACATCGATGTGATCGTCGAGGCCATGAGTTCTCTTCCTAAGAGCATCGTCGGAGAGCAGGCGCTAATTCAGGATCTTGTTACAATGCAGGTAATCAACCCACAAGATCCGGAAACCCAATACAAGATTCTTGAGCGCTTCGGATGCACGGATCTGCTTGGCGACACGGACGAGAATATCAAGCAGGCGCAGAGGGAGAACTACGATTTCCAGAGCGAAGACAAAGAGCCGGAAATGGATCTGATAATTGACATGCACCAAGCGCACATCAAGATTCACAAGCAGCTTGCGCTTACTTCAGACTTCAAAACATGGGCTCCCGAAAAACAGGATATCTGGAGACAGCATATAATAAGCCATATGATGGCTCTTGCCCCTCCCATGCCTTTGACGAATGGGCCAGGGACGGGACAGGAAGGTAGCGCGGGTGCTTCAAGCGAAGCGTCCGCCAGTGACGGCGGAGGTTCCGCGCTACCTCCTGAGGCTGGAAATGATATGATGCAGTCTCCTATGCCTGGAGGTGTAATGTGAAAGGTACTGTTGGAATGTTTGAGCGCAAAACCAGACCGAAGATGAAGCGAGAGGATAGCTCCATCAAGGAGTCGATGAAAGCCGTCATGGAAATGGGCCGAAAAAACAAACCGCCAATGCCGAAGGTGGAAAAGCGATAATGCCCAAGACCGATAACGGATTCCACCAAAAGGGCGGAGATATGGGCGCTGAATGGGATTGGAGGCGCAATCTTCGGGGCGACCAGTGCGGATGCTGCCTCAAGGCAATACCGCTGGATCGACCAAGACTCGTTGAGTTCCGGCCCACGGGAAAGAAGTTTGTTCTTCAAAAGCACCTATACTGCACTGACTGCATGGAGTTCGTTGATGCCTCACAAATACTGTATTGTGATCCCGAACAGATATCCCGAGTTCGCGTATCGGCTACTCTCTTCTATCAAACAACATCACAAACAAACCCCGCAGATATTCGTTGTTTGTGACAGGCACAAGACTCAGTTTCCTGATGCAATGTCGGCCTACGTCCCAGGTCCGTTCATCTTTGCCCGCAACTGCAATCTCGGAATAAAAATGTTCTCCGAGTGCGACATCGTTCTTTGCAACGATGATATGGAATGCACGGAAGATGACTTCTTCGACAAACTCGCGGAGGAAGCCTACCGATACAAAAAATGCGGTCTGCTGTCTCCCCTTATTGACGGCGGGGTAGGGAACGAGCTTCAGCAGTACCCCCCGGTGCGCGTGTGGGAGCAAATTAAACGGCCCCAAATCGCTTTAGGCGACCGGACGATTTGTTTTCCGTGTGTTTACCTTCGCCGTGAAATGATCGACGCCGTAGGGCTCCTAGACGAAAGTTTCACGGGGTACGGGTTTGACGACGACGATTATTGCTACCGGGTACGCAACGCAAACTGGCAAACCAATATCACTCGAGTCTTGTCCATAAAGCACGGCTCTGGCGGGGCGAAGTTGGATCGGGGAAAGAACTGGTCTTGTAGTTTTGCTGGCGAGGAAAAGCTGCCCTCTAATATGGAAATCTTCCTGGCGAAGTATCCGCAATTCCGCAGTAAATAACTTTTTCGCTTGACCTATTTCCTACTCATGTTACTTGTGGGGCGGGAGCCTATCTAGGCTCGGAAAATCGCTACCTCACGATACGAGGGTTTATGTCACTAGAAGACGTTAAAAGCGGGGCACAATCGTCAGGCTCCGATGAATCACAAAACGACGAAGGCCAGAATCAGGCGGCTGACGGTTCCGATAAACCGGATGGCAAAGAGTCGGGAAAAGAACCGCGTCAAATTCCCTATACCCGCTTCAAGGAAGTAAACGACAAGGCGACTCAATCACAGGAAATCGTTGATTGGTACCGGGAGCATGTAGGCGAACCGGAAGAGGTCTTGGAGTTTAAGAAGTGGAAACAGGAGCAGGTTAAACGAGCCGAGAAGGATGAAGCTAAAGGCAAGATTTCACCTGACAAGCTGGCAGAAGTCAGACGGCTGATGCGCGATGCCGATCCGGAGCTAGTAGAGCTTTTGGAAGAGCGCAAGCGCGACAAGCAGGAAAAGATGGACGCTCAGTTTGACGACGCGGAAGAAAAAATCCGCGACCTCTGTAAGTCAGCCGGGTTTCCGGGTGAGGAAAAAATCGTTGCGCGTATTGCTGCTCATGTCATGGACGAAATCAAAGCGGACAAGGCGCTGATGCGCAAATGGAATCAGGGAAACCTTTCTTGCATCGACAAGGCATTTAAAACCTACGTCGATGAGTTCCTTCCTGCGATACGAAAATCAAACGGCAAAAACGAACAGAACCTCGCGGACAAGCGGCGGATTTCTAGGTTGCCCTCGCTTCCGGCTGGCGGGTCTGGTGTCACCCATAAAGCCCCTGAGAGAACTCAGGAGGACAGGGGAATTACCAAAAAGACTCACGACGATGCGTGGGCAGTATTTCAATCCCACATGAACAACGATTAACGTGAGGTATTTTCCATGCCAATGAATCTAACCGCCTTCGATGCCGCGCTGAAAGATGTTTACGGGCCGCGCATTGAAGAGCAGTTGAATATGGTCAATCCGTTGACCGACTGGATTGACGAAAACGATTCGTCCGACTGGACGGGCCGACAGGTCACTTACCCCATTCATGTCTCCAGAAATGAAGGCGTGGGTGCATCCGCAGAAGGCGACCCGTTGCCCGCTGCTGGACAGCAAGGTTATGCGCAGGTCAAGATTGCCGAGAAGTTCAACTATGGCAGGATTGAGTTGACCGGGCAGGTAATCAAGTCCTCCTTGCAGAACAAGGGCGCGTTCACTCGCGCAATGGAGTCCGAAGTCAAGGGGCTTGTCAAGGATCTCGGGAACGAGCGCGAACGTCAGAATTTTGGAGCTGGAAACGGAATCCTTGCTCTGGTGAACGGAACCATCACAACCACAAGTTCCGCGACATTGGCCGTTGACTCTCCATATGGAGTGACGCCGACCACCAATGGAGCCCGGTTCTTAGCGCGTGGCGCTTTCTACGCAATCATCACGGCGGGCGGCACGAGCGTTGAAGGAACCTTCACTTGCGGGAATACGATCTCCAGTACGGGCGCATCCGTTGTCATGTCTGCCTACAAAGCAGGCACGACCTTCACGGACAATAACTACATTGTCCGCGCAAAAACGGTTGTGGGCATCAGCACAGATGGAGCCTATAACTCCATCAACAAAGAGCCCATGGGCCTATTGGGGATCATCGACGATGGCACGTATGCAAATACGCTATCCAACATCAACCGGACAACCTATCCCATTTTCAAATCAACCGTTCTGACGATCAACGGGGCACTGTCCCTTGACGCGATTCAGCGCGGCATTGATGCTGCGGATGAAATGGGCGGAGGCGACTTCGGAAACAACGGAGTGTTCTTCACGGGATACGATACCCGGCGTGAATATCTCAAGCTCTTGCAGCCCGACAGACGCTATTCCGGCGCGGATCTCAGCAAACCGGATGGAGGGACGAGCAAGGCTGCGCTCAAAAAGGGCGGAGAAATCACATACGGCGACCGTCCGTGGAAGGTTTCAAAAAAGGCTCCTTACGGGACTCTGTTCGGGTTCCTCAAGGGCTCCATCACCCGGTACATCCATGTGCGCGGGGAGTGGGCAGATGAAGACGAACGCATTTTCCGTAACGTCGCAGGATACGACAAGTGGGAAGCGTTCTACCGGATTTTCGACAATTACCATTCCGACCGTCCGAACGAAGGATTCCGGCTGGACGGCATAACTACTACTGTTCAAGCCTTGCACGAATAGTAGCCATCAGGAGGATGTGTGCGCGTAGTCAATGTTGATGATAAGCCCTATGAGTTCTGTTTTGATGCACAGGTATTCGGGCCTTATGCCCCCGGTACCATCGTGGATCTGCCCGATGCTGTTGCTGCCCATGCAATCAAGCGCAGTGTTGTGCTTGACGATGAGGGAGTATTTGTCAGGGCAAAAATGGAATATCTTAATGACATGAAGGCTGACCCGGAGCGGTACAAGGCAATCATAACTTACGATTGTCCTTTTGTTGCTTCGGAACAGTGCAACATGAAAGGTTTCAAAAACCTTGACGAACTGCGCACACATCTTGAATCCCATTGGGGCAAGCCAGAGGTTGACGACCCTTTGGCTCCAGCGGGAGTTGTAAAAAAGAAATAGCTCTTTCCCTGTGGGGCGGGGCAAGCAGGGGGGCTTTAGGAAACACCGGGCTTCAATCCGGTGGCTGGTTCGACTCCAGTAGCCCTCCTGAACACCACAACTTGAAATCTACCCCAAATGTTGGGGTCAACTACAGAGGGAGTATCCAACATGGGCATTCGCGTTAAGAATCTTCACAACTTCGTAGGAACACTCAAGTACAACCAGACATTGACGGCGACTGTGAACAGGGATCTTTTTTCGGTTCCCTTTGCCGGGTTTATCAGTGGCGTTCGCGCCAAGCTCGGGACGGCTGGAACCGGAGCGCAAGCAACCATTGTCGATGTCAACCTGAACGGCACAACGGTGTTTGCTGCTGCCACAAAGGTCACGCTGGCAGCAACGACAGGAGTGGCTTCATACAGCGCATTGACGAGCGCTCCTACTCCGGTAGCGGCTGGAGATATTGTCAGTATCGATATCGACCAGATCGCAACGGCTCCGATTAACCTCGCCGTTGACGTGATTATCAGCCGAACACCTTTGGCTGATGCTGACCATTCAACGAATCTCGACGACGTTCTTTAAGGAGAGAACCAAATGCCAGAAGCCCCAAAATGGTTCCTGAATGAACTACGTGTATTCGATCCCGACCTAAGAATCAGATGGTCCCGAAGGACGGAGACGTTCCACTTGGAGCGGCGGGTAACAAGGAGTCTCCATCCTGGCACCATCCGCAATGATCATTGGCATGACGATTTCATCCGTGCGCAGGACGGCTATGTGCTGGTAGGAATCATCAGGCCCGGTCTTTTCTCCAGAACGATATTTGAAAAACTGCGGGCGGCGGATCTCTGGAGTAACGGCGGGTGGGCTCGTGTCTGCCGGGAAATCGAAGAGTTCGAGGAAGCGGAAGAGGCGCGGAAGTGGGATGAGTTTGGTGAAATCCTTCGCGCTGAATCGGCAGAACTATACGAGACAATGAAAATCAGGGATGGGCGCACAGTGTTCAACGCGGGATGGGGGATATAATGGGATCACTGACTTCGACCAACGGAGAAATCGTTGCTCGGGTGAGAACGAACATAAACGAGCCCTCAACCGTGACCACGCCTTTACGTTCGGATGCCGAGATAATGCAATGGCTGCATGAGGCTCAATTGGCCTATCTACATCGCGTACCTCAAGAGCATTTTCCAGAACTGACAAAATCGATAACCTTCTCTGGTGCCGACGTAGCCCTGCCAAATGACTATATGTTTTTTCACTCCTGCACTGTCACGCACACGATTTCCGGCACGGTAATGGCGATAGATGACTGCTTCATGATTCCAATTGGAGACAGCTATCTTTCTACTTACTATCCGGGAACATTGGGGGCTTGGGCGAAGATTACATCCGGAACGACATTGAGTTGCGGGCCAAATGTCGTAAGCGGCACCTTCACCTATGTCAAGCATCCTAGCTTCACGACAAGTTCCAATTCTCTGTTTGATCTCGCAACCGAACATGAAGGGCCAGTGATTGCCTATGCCACAGCGCAGGCGCTTCTGAAGGTGAACGATTCTGATGCCGCAACGTGGCTCCAGCTATACAACGAAGCTATAGAGGCAATGGGCGGAAGGTCCGAGGCGAAAGAAATAGAGAGGGCATAATGCCATCAACTCTGAGAGAAATGGTTACGCTTGTGCGCATCAAGATCAAAGACCTTGCTGTGCGCAGTTTCATGGACCCCGAGATTCAGCTTGCAATCAATGAGGGGAAAAATGAACTGGTCAAGATCATTCGGCAGGCAAACGAGAATTACTTTGAGGAAACCCTGTCCACTACTATTTCAGCAACGACCAAACCGAACTATTCAACCCTGGCGCTTCCGGCAGACTTCTCGGAGTTAAGAGATTTGCGAGTGACTACCTCTGGCTTGGAAGATTTGACATTCCAGCATGTCAGTCAGTCGGACCAGAGATTCAGACAGGCACTCATAGACGGCGGAAGCTATGCGAGTGGCGCGGGAGTAATGTTCTATGATTTTTACGGCGAGTCAACAATGATCTTTGCGCCGGGTGCGGATATCGACATCCCGATTCAGCTTCTCTATACCAAGACGATTCCGGATATGACATATCCAAGCTCCTACTGTACCGGGGTCCCGTTAGACCATTCTGACTTCATGGTAACGTGGGCCATTTGCGAGTGCATGAGAACCGCTCAAGATCCTCGCTTGTCTGACTACGAATCAAAGCTGGATTTCCAGCGAGAGTCTATTATCAATAGCGTGAATACTCGGCAGCGCAAAGAGCCCC
>DPLS01000001.1 GCA_003541875.1 Bacteroidota bacterium
GCCCCTGATAGTACGGTCGCCAGTCCACTGCTACGCCAGCAGGTCTCCACGCGTAGACCCCGGCATCGCAAGAAATCCATTCGCCGTGGGAACCCAACGAGGAGTAGAATACCTCAAACGAGACTCCGGGCTGGGAGGGCGAACTCGCGGCCCCGAAAACCAACAGCCCAACTACCACCAACACCCACTTCATCGCACCACCTCAAGAGAATTATGCTGCTGCTTCCTCTTTGTGCTCCAACCTCCGTGCCAACGGCCCAATGGCCAAACTGTGCCGGATTTTGCGCGTTCTACTGACCTCGACGTCCACATAGGTATGCACTTTTGGGCCAACCGCCCACAATCCACAACACTTGCCGGGTCACCTCAGCAGAAACCCGATGATCCCCTTTTGCAAATGGAGTCTATTCTCGGCTTGCTGTAGCACAACGGATTGCTTCCCGTCTAGCACATCGTGAGTGATTTCTTCTCCGCGGTTCGCCGGGAGTCTGTGCATCACCACACATTCGCGCTTTGCGTGGCTAAGAAGCGGCCTGTTAACCTGATAGGACTTGAACGTCTTCTGTAGCCCCGTGTTCTCCACACTGTCAACACTTGTCGGCCATTTGTCTGTATACACAACGTCTGCATCGACTACGGCCTGGAAAGGATCTTCAATGATCTCTATGTCGCTTATCTTTGCGGCATGTGCCTGTTCGAGAATCTGTGAGTGGGGCTCATAACCCGACGGGCAGGAGATCACAAGGTGCACAGGAAACTTCTCGGCAAGTTCGATCAATGAGTTGCTGATGTTGTTGCCGTTGCCGAGGTACACAATTTTTGTTTCAGGTTCAAACTTCCCCAGTTCATGCAGGGTGAAAACATCTGAAAGGATTTGACACGGATGCAACAAATCGGTCATCGCGTTGATGACGGGAACCGTGGCGCTCTCAGCCAACTGCACGACAGTCTGATGACGCAGGGTACGCGCAATGATCAACTCGTTGTAATGTGAGAGAACCGAACCGATATCATGCACTGATTCTCTCGTCGCCATACCGATGGTTTCCTGTTGGAGGAAAACAGGGTGTCCTCCGAGTTGGGCGATACAGACCTCAAATGACACCCTCGTACGAAGCGACTCACGTTCGAAAATCAGCGCGGCACTTTTGTTGTTGAGGGGAGTATACTCCTTGACTTCACCGGTCTTCAGGCGCCTGGCAAGTTCGAGAATCGCAGCGAGTTCATCCTGAGACCAGAGGGCAAAAGAAATCAGGTCGCGCTTCATGAGTGAGGAAGAGGATAATGAAAATGCAGGGAAACATCCAACTGGAATGGAATGTAGGCAAGAACACGGAAAATTCCAAGACCTCTTCTCGTTGGGGAGAAGAAGCGTTGCTCCCTTGGCGCTCGGCGATCACACAGGGACAGCAGAACCTTCGTGCTGCAGAAAAACATGGCCGTACACCCGCTCACACCGTTCACAAAAGCGGAGCGTCGGGTCAACATCCATCAATTCGCCATTGATCTCCTCCTTACAGCCGAGGCAGAACCCATACGTGCCGTCTTCAAGACGCTCAAGCGCAGCATGAAGCTCATCCAATTCGGGATCGCTTTTGAACGCCAGTATCGCGTCGACCTGATGAAGCGAAACCTGATCTTGGGTGAGGAACTCCTCGGAGAGGCTGATGGAATAGGATTCTTTGAGATGGGTGTACAGTCTTCCCAGAATGACCTGCCGTATATGTTTGCTGCTCTTTTTCACAACGCCCTCAGGTACTTTGGCTATCGATACCTGTCCACCTGTTGTCAAAAGTCGCAGGAACGGGAACTGGAACAACCTCAACGGTAAGGTACAAAAGAATCGGGAAAAGTCAACACCATTTGAATGTGAGCAGCAAAGAATCTTTCGGGCCACGCTTTGTCAGCATGAAGATGCCAGCAAGTGATGAAATGACAAGGCCTTCACCAAAGGTGAAGGCCACACCACGACGACTCATGTCAGACAGCTTCAGTATGCGGCGAGTTTCCTAGCCGCCTCGTACACATCTGACTCCTGAATGAGAACCGCCGCTTCCAGGATTCTCGAAAACGGAACAGGCGTGTCCTCCGAGCCCAGGCGGGAGACAGGCGCATCAAGATAGTTGAATACGTGCTCGGCAATGTAGCTCGCAACTTCTCCCCCGAATCCGCCGGTCTGCTTGTCTTCATGCACGACAAGTGCCCGACCGGTCTTTCGCACACTCGCTACCACCGTCTCTTTGTCCCACGGTGCCAGGGAACGCAGGTCAACAACTTCAACACTCACACCTTCATCGGCGAGTTTTGACGCTGCACGCATCGCCCAATGCACAGCGGTACCGTAGCTGATAATAGAGAGATCAGTTCCCTGATGTCGCACACGGGCCTTCCCAAACGGGATATAGAAATTGTTCCCCGGATTGGACGACTTGGCGAAGAACTGGTTGTACAGAAACTTCGGCTCAAGAAACAGGGTCACACCGCGGTTCCTGAATGCGGCGCGTAGCATTCCGACCGCATCATCGGCAAACGCGGGAACAACGACACGCAAACCCGGAAGGGCGGTGAAGATCGCTTCAAGATTTTGGGAATGATACAGGCCACCACCAATGTAGCCACCCGACGCGAGGCGGATTACAATGTTCGGCGCAAATTGTCCGTTGGAACGGTAGTAGTCGTGAGAGCATTCGAT
>DPLS01000430.1 GCA_003541875.1 Bacteroidota bacterium
GGCCTCATCAGCTTTGGCACTGAGTGTAGAGATCTTTCCGGGCAACTTCACACCCGGATAAACATCAGTGGTACCCTCCACGGCATCTCCCGCCTTCAATTTGTACGCATCTCTTTCCTCAACATTGAGCTTTACCTTGAGTCGCGAGACATCCACAACATTCGCCACAACCATATTGTTCTGCACCATCATTCCGATATCCACAGGCCGAGACGTTACTGTACCTGCGATGGGGGTTGTGATCTTCGTATCCTTCAACTGTCGCCGGGCAACGATGTACTGAGCCTCAGCCAACTTGAAGTTCTGCCACGCTGATTCCTTCTGCCATTTGGAGACGACATTCTCCTCTTCCAGTGACTGGTATCGCTCCATATCTCTTTTTGCCCGCTGGTAGTTGGCCTCAGCAGTCGCGAATGCTGCCGACTTCAGCTCATCGTCCACCTGGATGAGGACTGATCCCGCAGGTTCGTAGTCGCCGACTCTTGCATGGACGGCCACCACACGTCCAGCAGTCTCGGACACAATAGCCACATCATTGTTCGCCGTGATCGTTCCGACGAGCGAGAGAGTCTCGGAAAGCTGCTGCCTCTTCGCTTTCACTACGGACACCGGAACAGATGTGTTTGCCTGTGAACGTGACTTCGCCTGCATCCGGCTGCGGTTGTACAACAGGATTGCCACGATTGCGGCAAGAAACATGATACTGATGATAACCGCTCTTCTCTTTTTCATATGTTGATCCTTTTGAAGTAATCGTCGTGAATGATACCTTCGTCAATCCCCGATGGATTTGGCAATGCGTGCCTGGGCGAGTTCGTAATCGACCAAAGCGTTCGTATAACTTGTCTTCGCCTGAAGCTGGGCTACTTCCGCATCAATCATATCCGATGTTGATGCAATGCCCGCGTTGAAGCGTTTGCTCGTGACCCGATTATTCTCTTCCGCCTGCCTCACACCCTGATCAGCAACGCTAATCCTTTCCTTTGCTTGTTGAAGATTCAGATAGGCCTGTGTGAGATCGAGTGAAATACCGTCCTGAATCTCGCGAAGCGCGTCCTTGACCTGCGCCAACTGAGCTTGCGCCTGATCGGTTTGGTGAACTGTCGTTCCCCAGTTCCAAACGTCAAACGAGACGCCTACGGAAACATCCCAGGTTTCTTTGAACAGATCGAGTGTGGGATAAATTCTCGCATTGGGTCGAGAATAGTAGGCGCTACCAGATGCATAAATCTGGGGGTACCAACCGGCCCTTGCCGCGGTTACACCCGCCTCACCAGCTTTGATGCGGGAATCCAATGCCTTGAGTTCCGGCCGGCTCGCCATAGCCTGTGCGATCAGCGTGTCTAAGTCGCCATACTGCTTCGGCTGATGAACGACACTGGATTCAAGATCGACCTTAGTCGTAAGTGGAATACCAATCGTGCTGTTCAGCGCGATCATGGCAAGCTGCACACCGTTGCTAGCGTCGATCTGTTTCAAATGTACATCGGAGAGCTGCACCTGGAGTTTCAATACGTCATTGTTTGTCGTCATCCCCTGCGCCATCATGTTCTGGACATCCTTGAGATGCGCTTTCACCTGTTCCACATTCTCGTCGAGCACCATCTTGATCTGCATCGCCTTGTACAACGACCAGTATGCAACCCTAATATTGTACACGAGATCCGATTTGTCTTTTGAGTACTCGAAGCTCTGAGCCTCGGCAAAATAGTCCGCTGCCCTCGAGAGAGCATCTGTGCGGAAACCGGTAAAAAGCGGCTGCGTCAGCGTGAGCTTCATGTTGTAGTTGTTTAACACAGTAGGCGAGAGAACGATCGGGGTAGTCAAGAGTGGAGGAAACGGTCCGACCGAGGCAGGTGGGACTTGGCTAAATCGCGTATATGCACCAATGAACTTCAGTGAAGGAAGCCTCGCGGCATTGGCCTCGCCGGCTTTCGCATCCGCGTACTCGACTTTCATTTGTGAGGAGTGCAGGACCTTGCTATTCTCAAGACCCAGCTCAATTGCTTTCTCCAAAGTCAAAGGGAGCTTTGTTTGTGCGAAGAGTGATGTCGTCATGATCACCGACGCAAGAATCGCTCTTTTCATGGTTATGTCCCTGATGTTGTTTTCTTCATGATTCAGATTCTAGATTACAAACTCTGGGTACTTCGCTTTTGCTTCATCCGTCATGATCGCTTCAAGAAGAAGCGAATTCGTCAACCGCAGAGTTGCCTCAAGATCAATCCCCATCTTATCCTTCCAGTAGGTGTCCTCACGGTCCATTTGCCTCATCAGGCCGTTGGAGTTGGACCAGAGCATCACCGCGACCTGCATAGGATCGAGATTTTTCTGGATGACGCCCTCACGCACGCCGCGCTGAATGAGTTCCACAATCAGGTTCCAGATCCTGCCGTTGCTCGTTGAACACAGTTGCATCATCTCTTCTGAAACCTGTTTGTGGAGCTGCGGGTTTTCAAAGAAGTGGAACATCCTGAAGTAGTTTCTGTGTTCCTTGAAGAAATCATAGTACGCTTCACCCAGGTTGGCAACCAATTTCATCGTGGGCTCGCCGGACGACAAAGCCTTCTCAAAAACCTCATAGAGAATTTGAGAGCCTCTCATGAGTACCGCCAGGTAAAGGTCCTCCTTGCTTTTGTAGTACAGATAAAGAGTGCTCTTACCTAGCTCGGCCTTCTCAGCAATCTCGTCCATTGTCGCCACCTGAAGTCCATTTTCAAAAAAGACCTTCTCCGCCGCATTGATGATCTCCTCACGGCGATGCTCCTTTTCTCTCTCTTTTCGCTCGATTATGCCCATGTTGTACCTCTATCTCATTAATGACCGACAGTCAGTAAATGAGTGATAATATAATATAACCAACGGTCGATGTCAATAA
>DPLS01000355.1:0-198 GCA_003541875.1 Bacteroidota bacterium
GGGCAGGGGTCAGATCAACAATCTCAAGATAGTTCACAACATCACCTTGATCGTTGCAGGAGAGACTAACAACAGCAAGGAGGAGAGAGATTCGAAGTGCAAGTGAATTCATATACCACCCGAGTTCGCGTTGTAATGTACCTCGCTGCTCGGTGAAAGTCAATCCCCGTTTTCTTGCTTCTCAAACCCGATTTGGTT
>DPLS01000355.1:441-3984 GCA_003541875.1 Bacteroidota bacterium
TCTCAAACCCGATTTGGTTACAATTGTCAAACCACAGAGTACATAACCAACAGAAGTGCTGTCGTCATGGCCTCAGGCAGCCTGCCTGCCGGCAGGCAGGAGCTTGCAGTAGAACCCGCTCATCCGTCCCTCCAGACCCCCAACAAGGCAAAGACCTACAATAGAATCAAACTCTCTACAGGAATCGCTTCGGCGGTTCTTTCGTTTGTAGTCCTCCTGTTGCTTGTTCTGAATGGTTCAACGCGGACGTTCGATGTGTGGTCCCGTTCGTTGGTTTCCAATAGCTACCTTGCCTTGCTTGTGTTCTCGTTCCTTCTGGGATTGATACAGTCAGTTGTCACACTTCCTCTGAGTTTCTACTCTGGCTACTACATCGAGCACAAGTATAGCCTCTCGAATCAGACCATCTGGAGATGGGCCTGGGAATATCTCAAGGGCGTGCTCGTGAGTCTTCCCATTGTGATTGGGGTGCTGCTTTTTCTCTATTACTGCCTGAACGCCTATGGAGTAGCGTGGTGGCTGCCCGTCAGCATCGGCCTGACGTTTCTCTCTGTGGTACTGGCAAGACTGGCACCGGTGATTATCCTGCCGCTCTTCTATAAGCTGACTCCGCTGGAGGATATCTCTCTGAAAGAACGCATCCTGACTCTCTGCTCTTCCGCCGGAGTCAAGATTGAGGGCATCTTCAGTTTCAATCTCAGCAAGAACACGAGGAAGGCCAACGCAGCATTCACGGGTATCGGCAAAGCAAAGCGGATCATACTTGGCGACACATTGATCAAAGAGTTCAATGAGGATGAGATTGAAACGGTGTTCGCTCATGAGCTCGGCCATTACACACACAATCACATTCGTACCGGGATCATCATCAGCATTGTCTCGACATTTGTCGGGCTATTCGTCACGTCCCTATGCTACTCCTGGTCGCTGAATCAATTGGGATTCTCCTCAACCACAGAGTTGGCCGCGTTACCATTGCTGGCGCTCTGGCTGTCGATATTTGGACTTGTGACTTCGCCGCTTGGCAATATGATCTCCCGTCGACACGAGCGCCAGGCAGATACATACGCCGTGCAGAAGACACGCAAGAAGGAAGCCTTTGTGTCTGCCTTGCAGAAGCTCGCTTCAATGAACCTGGCCGATCCCGAGCCGCATCCGCTGGTTGAATTCCTGTTCTACAGCCATCCGCCGATTCCCAAGCGGATACGACTGGTTGAGGGACTCGGGCCATGAGAGCGTTACTCGGCGTACTTAGGTTTGTTGTTGCAGTGTTGAATTCGATGTTCTTCGCCACTCTTGAGCTGATTGTCATCTTAGCACGTGGGAACGATAGGGTCTTCCACGCGTTGGCCCGCAACTGGGCCCGCACTTCCCTCCGGATCTGCGGCGTGAAAGTAAGGATGCTTGGGCTGGAGAAGGTGGACATGTCAAGGAATTACGTCTACGTCTCAAACCATGCAAGCATGTTCGATATACCGGCAATCCTTGCAAGCATTCCCGATCAGATCAGGATTTTGTACAAGAAGGAATTGAATTGGATACCGATATTTGGCTGGGGATTGAAGTATGGAAGCTACATCGGCATAGACAGGCGACGAGGTGCCGACGCAATGAAGAGTCTTGAGGAAGCTGCTGAGAAAATCAGGACGGGTGCTTCTGCGCTTCTGTATGCAGAAGGAACCCGTACACTCGATGGCAAGCTGCAACCGTTCAAGCGTGGTGCGTTCAACCTTGCAGTCAGGGCGGGCGTGCCGGTTGTCCCTTTGACGGTCAACGGCAGCTACAAGCTGTTGCCGAAACGTTCAATTGTTGTGCAGCCCGGTGAAGTAGAGCTTGTGCTTGACTCACCCATCGAGATCAAGGGAACAGGGAAGGAAGCAGAAATGAGATTGATGGAAGAGGTACATGCCGCAATTCAGAAACATTACGTCGATCAATAACAGATGAACCCCGTAAGAGTCATTGCCATCATCCCCGCCCGCTATGGTTCGCAGCGTTTGCCTGCGAAGCCGCTCGCTGACATCTGCGGTAAGCCGATGGTGCAGCACGTGTACGAACGAACAGCGAAGGCCAAGCTCGTCAACGCTGTCTTTGTCGCAACCGATGATGAGCGCATTGCAACCGTGGTTCAGAAGTTCGGCGGTCAGGCAGTGATGACGCCAGCATCACTGCAAACAGGAACAGATCGTATAGCGTATGCCGCACGTTCGCTCCCAAGTGCAGACATCATCGTGAATGTTCAGGGAGATGAACCGGTGATTGAGCCGACAATGATTGACGAGGCGGTTGCTCCTCTCGTGCGCGACAGCTCGATCCAGGTTGGCACGCTCGTGAGAAAGATCGAAAGCGCCGCCGAACTCACGAACCCTGGCATCGTTAAGGTAGTGCTCGACCACGAGGGAAACGGCCTGTACTTTTCCCGCTCCCCCATTCCGTTCGGTCGCGACCTGCAGCAGAACGAGTGGTTGAAGAGCCACACCTACTACAAACACTTTGGACTGTACGTATTCCGGCGGGAGTTCCTGAACAAGTTCACTCAAATGAAGCAGACGCCGCTGGAGGAAGCAGAGAAGCTTGAGCAATTAAGAATTCTGGAGAATGGGTACAAGATTCATTGCACCGTGACGACGTTTGACAGCGTCACCGTCGACACGCAAGAAGACCTGGAACGGGTCAGGAGAATAGTCGCTGGAAACACATAACACGAAATCACCACTACCATGAGCGAAACGAAAAGAACAATTCTCGGCGAGTTGCGCAACACGTTCGTGCGCGGCTCCGTCGTCATCATCCCCGTTGTCCTAACGTACTGGTTCTTCAGCGCATTCCTCAACGCCATCGACGGAATACTCTCGCCCCTGTTCGAGAAGGCGCTTGGTCTCACGATTCCCGGCCTCGGATTTTTCAGCATGGTGTTGCTCGTTCTGATTGTCGGACTGCTTTCCCGCAACCTTGTTGGACGCGTGGTCTTCGGATGGCTGGAAAAGCTTGTGGAATCCGTCCCGTTTGTTCGGGGGGTATATGGCGCAATCAAGGATCTGATCGGAGCGTTCACGCTTGGAGGCAAGGGTCGAACATTCCGCCAGGTGGTGCTCGTCGAATATCCACGAGCCGGACTCTACACCATCGCCTTCGTGACGAATGAGATGACATTCTCGTACTCCGACAAGAGAACCTTGGATTTTGTGAACGTCTACATCCCGAATCCCCCCAACCCAACATCGGGTGTGCTAATTCTCGTTCCGAAAAAAGATGCGGTCGTTCTTGATCTTACCATCGAACAGGGATTGAAACTCGTACTCTCCGGAGGAATTGTCACGCCGGAAGTGTTGGCTCAGAAGTAACTCGCTTTTGCAAAGGAGAACCATTGACTCGACGTAACCATGTAAAATACATTTTCGTGACAGGTGGCGTGGTCTCATCGCTGGGCAAGGGGATCGCTTCGGCATCCATCGGCCTGTTGCTGAAATCGCGTGGTCTTCGCGTAACCATCCAGAAGTTCGATCCGTACCTCAACGTCGATCCCGGCACGATGAATCCGTT
>DPLS01000134.1:0-584 GCA_003541875.1 Bacteroidota bacterium
CCTCTGGCACTGAGCTACATCGAAAAGAGCGAAATGCCAAAAGGAAAGGGATATGGATTGGATGAAGTCCTCGTGGGCGTTCCGGGAGTGTTGGTGCAATCGCGCTTCGGGAATCAGGACGTTCGTATAACGATCCGCGGGTTTGGCGCCCGCGGGGCAGGCGAGCGCTCCAATGCTGGAACGTCACGCGGCGTCCGCATTCTCAGCAACGGCTTCCCCGATACAGAACCAGACGGTAGAACATCGTTCGACCTGACGGATATCTCGGGTGCTGGGGGCATAGAAGTGATACGCTCAAACGCTTCATCACTCTACGGCAACGCGTCGGGGGGTGTCATCAACATCATATCCAACACGATGTTTGAAACGCCATTTGTATCCTTCGCAGAATCATTTGGCAGTTATGGCTTCCGCAAGGAAATGATTACTGCTGGCGCAATGGTCGGCTCGGGAAAGATGTATTTCTCAATGAGCAACACAAACTGGGATGGATGGCGCAAACAATCACGGAGCACACAGATGCTTCTCAATACGGGTATCGTGTCACCTCTTGGCGACAGAACAACCCTGGGGGTTCATCTCAC
>DPLS01000134.1:948-2261 GCA_003541875.1 Bacteroidota bacterium
CGCGATGAGCGTCGCAACAATCGCCTTGGCCGGCTCGGAGTGAAGGTTACGCATGAGCTCGACGACAACAACATGATTGAAGCTTCGGCATTTGCCCAACCGAAGTTCTTGCAGCGTTCAGAGCGGAACACATTTCGGGACTTCAACCGTTATCATGTGGGGGGCGGCGCCATGTATCGGAACACCACGTTGTTCAGCCCAGACGTGCACAATACTTTCCTCCTTGGAGTAGACGAGGCATACCAGGATGGCGCCATCCTGTTCTACACTCTCATACTTCCTCAGACGACTCGCGGAACGCTCAGTGACAACAAGCGGGAGGGGGCAAACAACTTTGGCGCTTTCGTCCAAGACGAAATTTCGGTTGACGAGAATCTCCTGTTGCTCCTCGGCGGTCGCTACGACAACATCACGTACAATTCGGAAGGGTACTTCGCACCGCCGACCAAGCGGCTTAGCGAAACGAAATCGTTTACCCGTTTCACACCAAAGGGAGGTATCACGTATCGTGTTTCTCCAACACACAGCGTGTATGCAAATGTTGGCGGCGGGGTTGAGGTTCCAGCCGGCAATGAAACGGACCCTTCTGGAACGGTTCCCGGAGATACCATCAATGCTATTAACCCGTTGTTGGAGCCCATCGTGTCGACCACAATAGAAGTCGGCACAAAACAGATTGTGCAACTTGGGGGAGGGGAGGCGATGACAACACTTACTTATGATGTCGCAGCATACTGGCTGCGGGTTACAAACGACATCATCCCGTACCGTGGTGGACGTTTCTACTTCACCGCGGGAAAGTCGGAGCGGATGGGTCTCGAGGCCGCTGCCAGTCTGAAGTTTGCGATGGGGCTCTCCGTAAGCGCGGCATTCACAGCGTCGAAGAACAGGTACAAAGAATATCTCGTCGATTCTGTGCACTACTCAGCAGGCAAGGCGGGAAAATACGCCGACTATGCCGGCAACAAGATCACTGGCGTGCCCAGCATTTTCTATAACATAGGGCTGATGTATATGCCAGAAGTTCTCAAGGGCGCGTATATTCGGGCCAGTCTACAAAGTGTGGGGAAGTACTACGTGAACGACGCAAACACAATCACAGTGCCATCCTACACAATACTCAACGCGGGAATCGGGATCGACCACCTCAATTTTGCGGAAGAGCGGCTCTTCTGCAGCGCCTTCTTTGGATTTAACAACCTGACCAATGCGAAGTATATTGGTTCGGCATGGCTTAATCCCGATGCTCCAGTTATTGGTGGCGTACAAGTCCCCGCCTATATTGAGCCGGGGTTGCCGCGTAATTTCATCGG
>DPLS01000134.1:2591-6500 GCA_003541875.1 Bacteroidota bacterium
CAAGCTATCGAAGAAGTATCATCTTTCTCACTTGCGTGCTCCTCGTTCCTCCGATGTTCGTGGTGAGTTCGTAGTAGTACGTGCCCGAAGCGAGTCCTTCGCCGTTGAACTCCACCTTGTGCATTCCCGCGTCTTCGTTCCCTTTCAACAAGGTCTTCACTTCCCTACCTATAACATTGTAGACTTTCAGCACTACATAACTTGCCTCTGGTAGCTGATACCGTATCGCTGTTACAGGATTAAACGGATTGGGATAGTTCTGCTGGAGAATTGGAATTGACGGCAACTCAGTGGGGGTATCTTTTGCGCTCACAATCTTCGGATCATATTTGAATACCCTCCCGCGAGCGCCAACCATATACCCGTGGGTGGAGTCTGGGAACACAACGTCGAACACACCACTGCTATCCAGGGTGTAATATAAGGTCCACGTTCTTCCGGTATCCATTGTCACCATGTATGTGCCGGGGAACCCGAGCGGTGAATAGCCTTCCGAGGGAGTCCTGAATGCCAACGCTCTTGCCTCCCCCCAGATGTTAAGGTAAGTGTATTCCCAACTCTCCCCTCCATTTTTCGACCGGATCATGCCCGCACCGTAGTCAAAATCGCCGCCTACTGCGATGAGATTCAGGGAGTCGATGAAATGAAGTGCGTGGAAAGGTTCACTCGCCGGCGCCACCACATGCCAACGGGCTCCTCCGTTCGTCGTTTTCCAGACGATACCGGCAAGATCCATCCGGCCACCCACAGCGAAGCCATAGAAGCGGTCGTAGAAGTCAAAATGGAGGACTGGAAAAGTTGCGATGACAGATGAATCGACCACCGCAGGAAACCATGTCAATCCACCATCTGTCGTCTGACGAATTTTCCCTCTGTCCCCGCCCATTAACCCGTTCAACGAGTCGAAGAAAAAGATCGCGTAGAAGAATGACAAGGGATAATCCTGAGCTGTCCAATAGATGCCGCCATTCGTCGTCCGAAGAATCCTTCCGTTTTGGCCCACGACCGTTCCGGTATTTGTGCCACTGAAGGAAACGCCATAGAGCAAATTCACTACGCCGGTCCACTGGCTTGTCCACGTCGCGCCACCGTTTGTGGTCCGAAGAATTGTTCCGCCGTATCCCACTGCAGTCCCCGTGTCGGCATTGGCAAAGGAAACGTCAACAAGATCGACCAGCGTTCCGCTCAACTGGCCTGTCCACGTTGTTCCGCCGTTGGTGGTGTGAAGAATTGTCCCTCCCGTTCCAACGACCGTTCCAGTGTCGCGATCAGGAAAGGAGACGCCAAGGAGATCAACAATAGTCCCGCTGGACTGGCTTGTCCACGTTGTGCCACCGTTGGTTGTCCGAAGAATTGTTCCGCCAGATCCGACTGCCGTTCCCGTGACGGTATCAGCGAATGTAACACCCTGAAGCCGGGCCGCCGTCCCGCTTGGTTGGGTTGTCCAGAGAGTACCGCCGTTGGTCGTGCGAAGAATTGTTCCTCCCGATCCCACCGCGGTTCCTCTGTTGGTACGGGTGAATGAGACGTCAAGAAGATCGACTAGAATTCCGCTCGACTGGCTTGTCCATGTAATGCCTCCATTGGTCGTGCGGAGGATTGCTCCTCCGGTTCCCACAACTGTTCCTGTGTTGGCATCGGCGAAGGAGACACCCTGGAGTGCGGCCGTTGTCCCGCTTGGTTGAATCGTCCAAAGAAGACCACCGTCAGTCGTGCGTAGGACAATTCCGTCCGCTCCCACTGCTATCCCCGTGTCGGTACCAATGAGGCAGACGTCGAACAGATGCTTTGTCCCGTATGACTTGTTCGTCCAGTGGTTTCCACCGTCGGTCGTCTTCAGAAGAATCGTACCAAATCGTGAGGTATCTTGAGGTTGCTCAAGCGCAAGAGCCCAGCCGAATGATTGATCCAGCATGAAGAGATCCAGAATAGGGTCATCGATATTCGTTGTCTGGGCTGTCCAGTTCCGGCCCCCATCGGTCGTCTTGAGAATGACGCCGCTGTCACCGGCCACCCAGCCCCGAACGCTATCCATGAAGCACACCTTGGACAAGTCACTTGCCGTTGGTGGATCGAGTTTGGTCCAGTGGCCCTGGGCAATCGCCGAAGATGCCGTAAGGCAACACGCCATGAGGTAACTGAGGTTTATCTGAAATGCCAAAGTACTTCTCCGAAATCAAAGATTCACATGGACACTGTCTCTATGCCAGCGGACCCCACTCTCTTCTTGAATATCGCAACAACCCGTGAATGCTGCAACCCTGCAAAGGTGAATGCTAGTTTGTCAGTAGCCGACCACCCGTCAAGAGCAGTTCATCACTTCAACTGCCCCACCCACCCCAAAATCTTAGGATTCCCCCGCATGCCTTTGTACAATATAATTGAATGAAGCGAGAGATGGAATGACTTCATCAACCAAAAACACTCAGCGAATGAAGGAGAAAGAGCGATGAATGCCGATCAAGCACCGAAGCGAAAAAACGAGGTCGAACAGATCATCCAACGATCAGCCGCCAGGATGAAACAGTGGGGCATTACGGTGACATACCTGGCAACGCAGCTCGGCGTTTCGCGACAATACGCATGGCAGGTGATGTACTATCGCACAATGGTCTCTCGCGGAAAAGCGCTTGAGTTCGAGGCGGCCGTCGACTCGATCATCTCCCACCAGAGCCACGTACAATCATTCGGCGATCGTCTCCGCGCTGCTCGTGTCTCGCAAGGGCTGACACTAAAGGAAGTGGCGGAGAAGATTGGTTACTCGTGGGTAGGTGTTGAACGGTGGGAAAAGAATGTCTGTCTGCCAAAGCCGGGGGTGCTCTGGCACCTACGGACATTGTATGGTGTGGACGAAAGCTGGCTGCCGACTGCAGTACAACAAGCAACTCCGCCGCCAGCCAACGCTCTCACCCAATGGCCGACCATTGATGGACAGCGGAGAGTTGCGTAAGGAATCACCGAGAACTTGTTCTCCCGCTTTGTTTCTCACGTTTGGCTAATTGCGATGGCCGCGCAACACCACTGCGCGAGCGCTCCGTTCACCTACAGCAATCATCGATCTCCCATTGTAGTCGCATGAATAATACAGTGCAGCCGCCACCTCTGGGTACACTCTCCAACTGACGCCATTGAAATGCGTCACGACGCCAAAATCACCAACGACAAACACGTCGTTAATGCCATTGCCGCGAACCCGCCGAGTATAGACAAGGGGAATCTGGATTTGTTCCTGCCAACCCATGTCCAGACCGCGAATGAACACTCCCCCACCCGCTGTAAAAAGCTTGCGCTCATTTCTGAACCAAATAGAGTTGACGCGGCGTCCGGTCACCCATCCAATTGTGTCCACTGTGTTCTGTCCCGTTATCCTGAGTATCTTCATTTCGCCGGGCGTGGCAACATTGGAGGCCGCTGCGAGAGTTAGGCGCAACCCGCTGCCTGGATCGGTTGAACCCCAAATGTCATTGATGTCTGCCGTCGTCCCGCTCTCGATGCGCTGCCATGTGCTGCCGTCGAACACAGCAATGGCGCCCACGGTCCCAATCGCATACATCCGCTGACTGCTGCTCCCCCACACCCTCTGCGCGTACTGACCTGCTGTCCAAATCGGGTTTGGGTTTCCTGGAAATGAGTTGATCCAATATGGCGTCGCATTAACATCCCTCCCGTTCCATCTGAACACTCCGCCACTGGCCAGCCAAATCTCCGTCGTCGAGAGTGCCCATATGCCTCTCGGAACCAAATTCGAGACTACTCCTGTTGGGCCCGTTGCATACACACGCGTCAGTTGCCATTGCCTCCCATTCCAAATTGCCAACCCGAACGGTGGCTGGTATTGGCCTGTGCTGTCTCGCAGATATATTTCGCCACAAGCAATGGTCAACGTGTCATTGACAATTGCCACATCAT
>DPLS01000004.1:0-2155 GCA_003541875.1 Bacteroidota bacterium
GATCGGTGTCCGGGTACATGCGGTCAGGACCCGGGAGGATCCGTTCGAAGCCGTTGGTGCCATCGCGCAACGCTTGCCGCGTTTCGGAAGGAATGCCGACGGTAGCCTCTTTGGCACGTATGGCAATCTCACGCGCACCCGATTCGGCATCCTGCTTGTCTCCCCATACGATCACGACGGTGTCGTTGTCGGTTGCGCCAGTGGTTTTTTTGACCGTCTGCCATTCCGAAGTTGCAAGCGTCTCGCTCGTACTGTCGGAATGAACGATGTTTGGCAACGTGGTCAAACATGAGATAACACGAACCCGGTCAGAAATCTCGCGGGAGAAGTATGTGTCGGTCTGTGTCTGCCAGCGGAGCAATCCCTTGAAGCCGCGCAGGACAACGCAGTTGACAACTCCACCGGACGCTATCGTGGAACTGACTGGCTGGTAGCGAGTCCGACGAAGAAGTTTCGTGACGTCTTCCGTTGTTGACTTGAATGACTCCGCGGTGACACCTCGTTTGTGCAGCTCTTCCCGCAACCGCAGCAGGTTCCATTGACGCATTGCCTCGTTATAGGTCAGCAACGGGATTCTCGGTAATCTCGGTACCCCTTTTATTTCGATACGCGTTCCGCCCGTAACGCTGACATTGACGTCCTGTCGTGCCGCACCGATGCCTGTTCTCACCCGTCCTGTGCTGCGCGCCATTCTTCTCAGCAACTCTCCTACTTCCGCGACTTGCTGGGGGGTTTTCATGTCCGGTCCAGTCACCGTTTCGATCAGAGGCATCCCAAGCCGATCGGTCACGTACGTTCGCCGGTGACCAATGTCGCTCACTTCGCGACAGGAATCCTCCTCCAATCCGACCTGAACAATATGGATCTCGCGACCATGGTATGGCACCTTCCCATCAACGCCAACGATCGTGGTTCGCTGGAAGCCGGTAGGGATGCTGCCGTCAAGATACTGTTTCCGGGCAATATGGATTTCGTCCACCATGGCACATCCATACAACAGGCTGATGCCCAGTGCAATATCGAGCGCTTCGTCGTTCAATTCAAACGGAGGGGTATCATCCATCTCATACGTGCACACCGTCTCACGATTGATCTGGTAGATGATCTCCTTTTTTGTTTTGAACTCCATCAAGGCAGTGCCATCATACTCACCCAATTCCGAGAGCGTTGGGCGCATGTGCCGAAGGATCTGGGCGTCGTACTGTGTGCTGTATTTTCCGGCGGGACACCGACAGAAGAGTTTCTTCTGCGTGAAGAGTTGTTGGTGGATTTCGAGTCCGGACTTGAAACCGACGGCCGCATAGTCAGCCTCGGTCATTTCATGAAAGGGTTTGAAGATGAAGTCGTACATTTGATGCTTCAATCGAGATTCTTACAGAATAGTATCGTTGGTCTCAGGACATTGTGGCAAAGAAGCGACAAGAGGCTCTACGGCCAAGACGGAACATATCTCCCTGACCACGAATGTTGGGGATGACAAAGAAGAGAGGGTTCTCGCTTCATGTAATCAGTGTCGCGGAGTATGGGGGGAATGCTCGACCAGTTGCAGCACCAAGCTTGTCCGAAGAACGGTGAACAAACCTAAGCAATCATGGGGTGAGAATCAATGCAATCAGGAGGGATTGACAATCCTTCAGGTTCGTTCGAACGTCTGACCGTACATCCTTTTGGCACATTCGGGACACATGCCATGCGTGAACGTGGCGTCGGTGCGTTCTTTGATATACTTCTCGATCACATGCCATTGGTCATCCTGCGTGCGGATCTTCTTGCACGATGAGCATATGGGCAACATTCCTTCAAGAGTCTTCACGTCATCGAGTGCACGCTCGAGTCTGCGGATATAGATTTCCAGAAGGACGAGCAGCCCGCCAGTGATGAGTGCGATGACGCCGCCCGTGGTCATGTGCTCGGCGTCGAAGTATGGGATTTCGGGATGATGAATGTAATCCACTATTGCGTCAAGGTTGAACATGAGGGATGTGAAGCCGAGCACGAGGATGAATCGAAGTAACGGACTGATCCGTGGCGGCATTCGCGGTGACGTTAATTCCATTGATGTGTTAGGGGCTCGTTGTTGAACTGTGTTGGGCTTTTCAAAATCGCTTCCACCTTCTTTCCACAGAAACCTCTCCGACTACGTACCAAGCTGTAT
>DPLS01000004.1:2418-5129 GCA_003541875.1 Bacteroidota bacterium
TGAGAGAAGTGGGACTTCGAGGAAGCAAATAGAGAAACGGCCAGACGGCTGCCTGTAGGAAAAGGTGGAGGGGAAGATTTGAAAGAACTGCGTGAGGATAATTTAGAAAGTCAGGCAAGAAAAACAACAAAGAAGAAAGGCGACCCTGTTGGATCGCCTTTCCACGTTATCCTCTGGTTCAGCCTGAGTACGACAGCTATACCTTGCGCTCCCTCTCAATGAACTTCCAACCGCCCACCATCGACGATGTGACACCCCGCCCCTCGACGTAGTCATGATAAAACACCAGATACATGTGGATCATCGAGAAGATGATAAAGAACCACATCATCAAATGGTGCCATTGGCGCACGGCGAAGTCGCCACCCATAAGAGGAACGATCCAGGCAAATAAATGGGGGAGCCACGCATTGCTCATCGCCGCATACATACCAAATCCTGTAATGCACTGGAACAAAAATGCCAAGAAGGAAATGAAGTACGTCAGACCGGCGAGTGCGTTGTGTCCAGCCGATTCCAACGGCTTCATTCGTGCCTGCAGGATGTCGACCGCCAGGACGTCTCTAATCTCCTTCCACTTATCGCCTTTGATCAGTATGAAGTTGCGCCAGTCAGAATACTTGTTGCCGACGAAACCCCAGTAGATCCTGTAGACGAAGTTGAAGAAGAACACGAACGCTGTAACGAAATGGATGAATCGGATAGTGCCAAACCAGTAGCTGAACGACGCCTCTCCGCTGGTCTGGAGTGCGAGAGGCCAGCCGATGAAGTAGCCGGTTGTCGCGAGGATCACGACGCATGCTGCGTTGATCCAGTGATAGAACCGCACCGGCAACTGCCAAACATAGATGCGACTGATGAGGGTGTTTTGCATGTCGATCTCCTGCGACCACACTCTCCCCTCCCCTTACACCGAGAGAGGAAGAGCGGGTCAATCTATGGTCTTAGAACGTGCTTATCTGGTGAATGTATCTTCCCTTCTCGTCATACAGATGCACTGCGCAGGCAATGCACGGATCGAAGGAGTGAATTGTCCGCAAGATCTCCAGCGGCTGATCCGGATTCTTCACTGGTGTGCCAATGAGCGCCGCCTCGTACGCAGACATCTGCCCTTTCGGATCACGCGGCGAAGCATTCCACGTGCTTGGCACGACGAGCTGGTAGTTGTCAATCTTCTTGTCCTTGATGACAATCCAGTGAGCCAATGCACCGCGCGGGGCTTCGCTCAGGCCAACGCCTTTCGCTTCACTGGGCCATGTCTCCGGGTCCCACTTCTCATTGTTGAACGTACGCGTGTCGCCGTTCTTGATATTGGCGAGAAGCTGCTGATAGAACTCTTTCGCCCATACTCCGACGAGCTTTGTTTCGAGTCCACGAGCAGCCGTACGACCCAACGTCGAGAACAACGCGCCGACGGGCACATTCAGAGTCTTCAGCGCCCAATTCACCACCTCTTGAATTTCCTTTTGTCCCGACGCATAGCCAACGAGCAAACGAGAGAGTGGCCCGACCTCCATCGGGTTGCCTTTCCACCGCGGCGTCTTCAGCCAACTGTATTTCTTGTCCACATCGAGATGTTCGTACGGCGGCTTTGGGCCAGTGTATTTGAGCTTCGTCTCGCCACTCCACGGGTGCTTGCCTGCGCCATCGCCATCACTGTACTCATACCATGAGTGCGAGATAAACTCCTGCACCTGTTCCGCATTGGAGCCATCGACTTCATGTACCTTACTCAAGTCACGGTTGAGTATTGCCCCGCGCGGAAACTTGAACTTCGATGGATCGCCGTATCCGTTCGTGGGGAGATCGCCGTACGCAAGATAGTTCGGCAATCCACCTCCCACACCGGCCCAATCGGTATAGAACGGGGCAACTGCGAGCAGATCGGGTATGTACACCTGCTCCACAAACGTCTGGGCATCTTCCAGCAATTTGCCGACCATGGCGAGACGCTCAGCGTTGATTGCATTGGATTCGTCTGTGTTGATCGAGCATGGAACTCCCCCCACAAGATAGTTGGGATGAGGATTCTTGCCACCAAAGATGGTGTGTATATTCACGACTTCTTTCTGCCATTCGAGAGCTTCCAGGTAGTGAGCAACACCGAGCAAGTTCACTTCAGCCGGAAGCTTGTACGCTGCATGTCCCCAGTATCCGTTGGCAAAGATGCCAAGCTGGCCACTGTTGACGAATGCAGTCAGTCGCTTCTGGATGTCGGCGAAATATTTCGGCGAACTCTTCGGCCAGTTGGAGATGCTCTGTGCAATCTCCGATGTCTTTTTCGGATCAGCTTTCAGCGCACTCACTACATCCACCCAGTCAAGCGCGTGAAGGTGGTAGAAGTGAACGACATGATCCTGCAGATACTGGGCGCAGAACATGAGGTTACGAATGATTTCCGCGTTTGGCGGAACTGCAACTTTCAGCGCATCTTCAACAGTGCGGACAGAAGCAAGCGCGTGCACCGTTGTACAAACTCCGCACGCGCGTTCGGTAAATGCCCAGGCATCACGGGGGTCGCGGCCTTTGAGTATGATCTCGAAGCCACGCACCATCGTGCCGGAACTATAAGCATCAACAATTATCCCGTCCTTGATTTCCGCTTCAATGCGGAGGTGGCCTTCAATGCGGGTGATGGGATCAACTACGATGCGAGCCATGATCAGGCACCTCCTTTCTTTTCAGGTTGATTGCTGCTCTTGATCTCCTCC
>DPLS01000298.1 GCA_003541875.1 Bacteroidota bacterium
TGCTGATAGTTCTTCTGCCGGAAACTCTTGAGATCGATCTTGTAGAGCTGAACATACGGTTGGAGGAATTCGATGACCTCGGGAGTACCGTTCCCGTTGGAAACGTATGAGCACCTGATACCGTACGTACGGGCCAGCTTGAAAATCTCCACCGCCCACTCACTTGTAATGAGCGGTTCATTGTATGTGCTTGTGATGACAGGTGCTTTGTGTTCGAGTGCAAAGCCTACAATCTGTTCGGGTCTCACGATCTCCGGAGTTGCGGTTGCCTTCGGGTCGCGGATCGCCTGTGAGGTGAACCAATTCTGGCAGTATCCGCAGTGGTAGTCGCATCCCAGCATGCCGAAGCTTAGCGCTGTAGCGCCGGGCAGCGCATGGAAAAAAGGCTTCTTCTCGATAGGGTCAAGTGCGATACCGGCTGTGTATCCATACGGTACGTAGAGTAGACCCCCCTTGTTGAAACGTACTTTGCAGATGCCATCGCGGTCGGGTCCAATCTTGCAGCAATGTCCACAGGCAAAACACCGAACCCAGCTGTCGGGCATCTTCTCGTAGAGGTGGCCTTCTCTCGTGTGTTGTGCAAGAAGGTCATGAAGCGCAAGTGTTCCAGCCATCAGAGCTCTTCCATTCTCCCCTAATATACCATCGCTTCTCGACAGATGTCAAGCAGGATTTGTCCGACAGGGCGAACCTTACCGTACCAACGATTTGAGTACGGTCATATTCTCAACGTCCTCATGCATATCTTCGCTCTTCGGTGTCTCGAGGATCTTGGGAATATTCGTAAGGCGGGGATCGTTCATCAAAGATCTGAATCCTTGTAGGCCGATTTTTCCTGATCCGATGTGCTCATGCCTGTCGACTCTTGAGCCAAACTCTTTCTTCGAATCATTCACATGCACCGCAACAAGCCGGTTCAGTCCGACGATATCATCGAATGCCTTCAGAGTGTCTTCCCATCCACTCTCGGTGCCGATGTGATAACCTGCCGCGAAGAGGTGACAGGTGTCGAGACAGACCGCCATCCGTTCTCGTTCTTCCACGAGGTCGATTATCGAGCGGAGATGTTCGAACCGATAACCAAGTGTGCTTCCTTGGCCCGCGGTCGATTCTATTGCGCTGAGGACATGAGACCCCGCAGTTTGGTCATGCGCGATATTGAGTGACTCAGCCACGCGTTTTATTCCGTCACCCTCTCCTGTTCCCAAATGTGCTCCCGGATGGAAGATAAGTGCTTTGATCCCCAACGATTCACATCTCGTTAGCTCGTCTGCAAATGCTGCACGGGATTTCTTGAGGATTGACTTATCTGGTGCACAAAGATTGATCAGGTAGGCCGCATGAGCAACAACGGGAGCGATTGATGCTTTCGACTCTTCCGTCTTGTAGTTCTTAATGTCCTCGCCGGTGAGCGCGCGCCCCTGCCATTGGTTGTTGTTCTTTACGAACACCTGCATGGTCATACAACCAATAGATGTGCCCCGTGTGAATGCAGTATGCACGCCACCGCTGATGGACATGTGCGCGCCGAGAAAGGGGTCTTTCTTCATACTGGAAGATACGAAAGTGAATCATTGCAGACAACGAGATGATTGCCCATAGCACGCGAATTCAAACTCTCTGATCAAAAGCAGAACGGGGAATGTAGAAAACACTCCCCGTTGGGCCTAAGTGATTGGTTGTGCTATCGAATCACCATCTCGCTCAATAGATGTTGCGCACCGGAGAATTTGTCGAGCAGGAAGAGGGCGTATCGTGCATCAACACTGATGCTGCGGTTGTAGTCGTGTTGGTAGTAGTAATCGCCAACGATGCCTTCCCAGTTGCCATCAAAGGCACATCCAATCAACTCGCCCTTTCCGTTAATCACAGGGCTTCCGGAGTTGCCACCGGTGATGTCGTTGTCCGTCAGGAATGCGACCGGAATATCGTTCGACTGCTTATCAACGTACTTACCGAAGTCTCGGTTCTTCCAAAGTTCCTTGAGTTTTGGCGGGACAATAAAAGGATCATCTGCCGCCTCCTTTTCGATAACCCCGGTCAGCGTCGTTGCAAACGAATAATGTACAGCATCCCGCGGCGCAATGGGCATTGCCTGACCGTAGGTAAACCGAATGGTCCTGTTGGCGTCAGGGTACGTGACATCGATCTTTTTCCACTCCATCCATGCCCGGACAAACCGCTCCCGCAAGCCGTTCAAGGTGGTATTAATCTCCTGTACCTTGGCTTGCACCGGACGTTGGTCGGCAGCAATCTTTCGTGCAAACTCCACAAACGCATCGTTGTTGATTTTCCGGGGACTCTTCATGAGCAGCTCTTCGCAGCCCGCTGGCGTTATCAAGTCACTTCCGTCGTAAAGATCGTCGACAAAATCCTTGATCCGTTCTTCCCGCTCCTTACCCAAGCGATTCCCGACAATCTCTCTCACAACTTCAAGTTGATATTCTGGACCCATGGCGGCTGATTTTAGCATCAGGGCAACGCACATTTGCTTGTCGACAGCCGGGTCTGTGTCCTTGAGCGTGGAGTTGACGAATTCCATTATTGGCGCCCGCTCTTTCTCGGATGGCTCCACGATGTGTCCCAAAGAGTCTTTGATTGGCGTGTCGACAAATGAAGCGAACCGATTCGCGATTCGGAGGAGGTTCACGCCAGACGTCAAGTTCATGAGCAACAGATTCTTTCTTTCCAGTTTGCGAAGCTCATCGGTAGCTTTCCGCAGGTCGTTGAGCAGAGAACCATTTTTGCTGCTGAGGTCTGTGTTTGAAGCAATGTATGCGGCAAACCTGGCTTCCTCTGCCCGCTTCACTGCGATCACGTCACTGCGGCGAATCCCCTCCATCATGCCAAGGAATTTCTTGTATGTATTGGCAATGCCCCGCAACGCGCTGGCGTATTTGATTGCGATGGCACGATTATCCTTTGACGCCTCTTCAATGATGTCGATTCTTGTCTTGTAGAGTTCGATTGTGGTGGGCAGAGTTTCGTCCCGTGCGAACTCAACCCCGGATGCCTCACGATATCGAAATGTTCTTCCCGGGAATCCAATGATCATTGTAATCGAGCCTTCTTTGTATCCCCTGGTTGAGATAGGCAGAAACCTCTTTGGTTTGAAGGGGACGTTCTCCTTTGCGTACTTTGCAGGTTTTCCGTCGGGGCCCGTATATGCTCGCATTAAAGAGAAATCACCAGTGTGTCGAGGCCAAATCCAGTTATCTACCTCACCCCCAAAATTGCCGATGGAACTTGGCGGAGCGTACACGAGGCGTATGTCTGTCAAGCGCAGAGAAGTGAAAAGATAGTACTTGACGCCACTATACATTTCAGCAATTTTGCTGGTGCGACCGGGCTCGGTGGGAACCGCGTCTTCCAGCTCCTTGATCTTTGCCTGAACTGTGCGCGTCCGCTCTTCAGGTGTCATTGACGCGGTCGTTCCAGACAACACTTCTTCAGTTACATCTTTCATCGACTCGACGACTTCCGCCGTGGTCGGAGTTGCCAGTTCCTCGGACCGATTTTTTGCCACGAATCCGTTTGCCAAGTAGTCGTTTTGCAGTGAACTCAGTCTCTGTATGCTGCCGTATGCTACATGGTGGTTTGTAATGATCAGTCCTTCTGACGAGATGAACGAGCCCGTTCCTCCGCCGAGTTGCACCACAGCATCTTTCAAGCTGGGACCGTTGGCGCTGTAAATCTGATCGGGAGTGAGTTCGAGGCCGGTCTTCTTCATCTCGGCGAGCGGGAGCCTGTTGATGGAATCAAGGAGCCACATGCCTTCGTCAACCCACGCACTGCCAAGGAAGACAGCGAGTGCTGCAATCGCGAAAAGAGAGAAGCGTATGGAATGTTTCATGGGTGTTTCCGGTATTTGAAACAAGGTGATTGTGACCTCATAGAACGGGACCCGACCAAACGGATCTGTGCAGGTCGGCGATGGGGGACTGCTTCAATATAGCAATCCTCGGGTTTCAAGACAACGGAGAAAGTGTGGCAGTGAGTGAAGAGGCGCAGAGCGTCACGCCTTGCCGTCTGCCTCGAGGAAGAACCGGTTCAGATACGCTACCATAAATTCGTGCCTATGTGCTGCAATTCTTCTTGCGGTTTCTGTATTCATAAGATCTCTCAACAACAGCAGTTTCTCGTAAAAGTGGTTGATGGTCGTGCTCCTGCTATTCTTGTATTCCTCAAATGATTGATGAAGCGTTGGTGAAATTTCTGGATTGTGGATCTCCTGACCTTTGTATCCGCCATACGCGAACGCGCGTGCAATACCGACAGCACCGAGCGCATCCAGACGGTCGGCGTCCTGTACAACCATCCCCTCCTTGGTTTTCATCGAGGTTTGAACGCCCGCACCCTTGAAGGAGAGGTCATCAACCATCTCGCAGACGTGCGAGATGGTTGTCTCGTCGACATTGACGCTCATAAGCCATTCTCTCGCCGCTCTCGAACCCGCCTTTTCATCACCGCCCTGAAATTTCCAGTCGGCGATGTCGTGCAGCAAAGCAGCAAGCTCGACGACAAACAGATCGACGTCTTCCTGCCTCCCAATGAGAAGCGCGTTGCGCCATACCCGGTGCACATGCCACCAATCGTGGCCGGCGCCATTGCCGGAGAGCAGCTGCTTGACGTGGTCTGACGTCTTCTGAATGATCTCAGGTCGTGGCATGTTATAGTAGTCCGAGATTCTCGAAAATGGCTTTGTGATCTCTTTCCTCGCAGCGCATAAGTCGTCGTGGCTTTTGGGCTGCAAGAATCGGGTTGGCTCGCATAATACGGCTATCGGCATACTAATTCAAGCTCCTTAAATGCGCCTTGCTTCTCCGAGAACATACTTCTATATTTAACCCACATGAATCGGCATCTCCGAAATACAGTTGCCCGGCTTGTACTCTCCGCCTACCTGCTGGCAGGCGTTCTGCTTGAGGTTGGGCACCACCATCCTCACGACTTCCTGCTTGCTGCGACCGCAACCATCTCCAGCCATAATTGTGGCGAGAAGGAGATTCACATCCCGCTGGACAAGCGTCACGACTGTCTCGCGTGTGTGCAGTCAATACAGCGCGTCAGCAGCAAAGCGGTACAATTCGCTGGCACCCACACCGCAGTCTTCTGTCTTATGAGCATGCCCGTTCTGGCTGAACAGGAACTAGAGACAGATGTCCTCCACTCCGGCAAGCGTGGTCCTCCCGCTCTCTTTCTATAACCCCAATCAGCATACAATTTCCTATTCACGTCACCGTTCTTTCTGAAAAGAATGTCTCAGCCCTTAAGGGAGGGATTCATGCATCGCGTACAATGGCGAGGTCTTCGCCTCTGTTTCATTGCACTCCTATCAACATCGGCCAACGCCCAGCAGGATTCGACTGGTGTCGCCGATTCGCTCCTCATACAAACATTGCAGCAACAGTTGTCACAGGTTGCCCCGCCGCCGGCCGCTCCGGTGGCACCGAGAAGCGCACCATCGACCAACCCCAACATGAGCGTGATCGGAGATTTCCGCATGTCCTACCAATCACCCGCGCACAGACATATCGATGCGGAGTTCCATGAAGCGGAGATTGCCGTGCAATCAGTTGTTGATCCGTATGCTCGTGCGGACTTCTTTTTCTCCGTCGCTCGTGACCCGCTGACGGGAAAATTCGGCCTCGACCTGGAAGAGGGATACCTGACGAGTCTTGACTTGCCGGCCGCACTGCAACTTAAAGCCGGAAAGTTCCGAAGTATGTTTGGCAAGATCAACAATATCCATCCTCACGCGCTGCCGTTTATTGATGTGCCGAACGTGTATGTTCACTATCTCGGCGATGATGGATTGAATGACGAGGGCCTCTCGCTAAGCTGGCTTATTCCCAATCCGCTGGATTTCTATCAAGAACTGACAATCGAAGCAACAAGAGGGCCGGATGACAATCCGAATTTTGTGCGAAGCGAGGTTGATCGATATCTCTACCTTGGCCACCTGAAGAATTTTTGGGATCTGACAGACAATGCAACACTAGAACTGGGTCTAAGCGCTGCAAGCGGACAGAACGACTCGGCGTTTGCATCCGTGCTCGGCGGGATCGACCTTACGTACAAATGGAAACCACTACAATTCAACACGTATCAGTCACTTGTACTCCAGGCCGAGGCGATCTGGAGTAGCAAGCGGTTGACCGAAACAGAGACGGTGAAATCGTGGGGAATGTACGCTCTTGCCACGTATCAGATCGGGAAGAGGTGGTTCCTCACAGGACGATTTGATTACTCGAACCTACCGGACAATGCATCGTTCGTTGAGCGGGCATATTCTGGCGTACTCGGTTGGTACGCCACAGAATTTCAGAAGATTGAGCTGGAGTACAAGGGAACAACGTCGAACGTTCTTCCAACG
>DPLS01000130.1 GCA_003541875.1 Bacteroidota bacterium
AACTTTGGTTAGTTTGAATACGGAAGTTGGCCAGACAACCACTGAGGGATTTACCTATTTGAACTGTTGATATTGTATCTTGGAAGTCTCTCAAACAACTCAACATTTCAAAAGACCTTCATGATTTGGCAACCGAGACTCATTCTATGCAATAGTCTGCATTGGGGCTCGGTTTTTTTGTGACCATGAAAGAAAGTTCCGGTACTATGAGATTCCTGGGAGTTGTCATTTTCAGTTTCGTCATCCTTGGCTCGGCTGGATGCGACAAGAACCAGTTGGCTCCGCTCGACTCGAAGAACTCTGCCCCACTAGTCACGCAGTTATCCTTCACTCCTGATTCGATCTACATTGACAATTTGACCCCAGCAAATGGTGCATACACCGTGACAATTACAGTGCGGACGATGGCAACGGACGGCGATGGGCTATCTGACTTGGCGGCAGTCACCGTTGACGTACTCCGCGGCAATGGGTCAGTAGCGGTTGGGGGAGTCGCTCTGCATGATGAGGGTTCAGCTCCTGATTCCGCCCGAGGCGACGGCATTTTCTCCGGCACTGTTCAATTTTCGTTGACGCGTGCACAAGTTGGGCGCTACCAAATCAGGGCTACAGCTGTAGATCGATTAGGGGCGAGCAGCAACTCTCCCTCTGGTCAATTTCAACTCACCCGACGCAATTCGCCACCAGCGGTATTCAACCTCGATGCACCCGACTCCGTCACACGTCCTACTGCCGGTAACTTACTGTTCACAATGAGCATTGCCGCAACTGATTCCGATGGTTTGGCAGATGTCTCTGAGGTCTACTTCCGAAGTCTCACCTCAAGTACTCCTGACAGGAAGATATTCCTCTATGATGACGGCGGGGCCGTTCTGCACAACCAGGTCCTCAGCGGAGATCAGTTTGCTGGTGATGGCATTTTTACGGTCATTGTTCAACTCCCATTCGATGCCACTGCGGGCACTCGTATTTTCGCCTTCCAGGCAAGAGACACCTTTGGCGACACTAGTGCAACATTGAATCATCCTCTCATCGTTCGATAGGACATGAAGCGCCCTCACTCGAGTTGCATCCTGATGACCTTACTAACGACGTGCTTCATTTTAAGCCAAACGTCAAGAGCCCAATCAACCCTCCCTGATTCCCCAACATTGGGAGCCCAAGGAACATCTTCGTCCCTCCCCCCTAGCAACTCCGTCTCACACATTGCACCACAGGGCACGTCACTCTGGATTGGCACGGGAAAGGGACTTGCTCGCTCTTTCAACGGTGGACGCTCATGGGAGAGTTTTCGCACTGTTCCAGAGTTCGCCTCGCCGGGAATCTTCGCCATCGATGTCCAGGGTGACACCATCTGGGCTTCAACCGGCTTCTCAAAAGAAGTCAACGATTCGCGCGTCCAAACCGGATCGGGCTACACCTATTCCGTGGACAATGGAGGCACATGGACACGCCTCCCACAACCTTTGGATGCACCGGGCGATAGTGTCGTGACGTACGGAATCAACTCCGTCAAGTTTCTTCCGATAGTAGTACCGGAGCAAAATGTCACGTTCGACCTCGATGCCACCCGGTCAATTGTGTGGGTAGCAAGCTGGTCCAGCGGCCTTCGGCGATCGACAGACTTAGGGAGAACCTGGCAACGGGTTGTATTACCATCTCTGAATCTTAGCACCATTTCTCCGCTCGATTCTCTGACCAACTACAGAATCGACCCGCGGCGCGACAACAATTTCTTGCTCTTCTCTGTTTTCGCTCAATCCGATTCCATCATCTGGGCCGGTTCAGCGGGGGGTATCAACAAATCGACCGATGGTGGGATAAGCTGGACAAAATTCAACACCCTTAATCAACAAGCGCACATTCTCGGCAACTGGGTAATCTCGATTGAAGGACAACGGCTCGATTCGTCGTATCGCCTCTGGTGCACGAACTGGAAAGCTGACCTCGACCCGAACGAGCAATACGGAGTGTGTTACACCGATGATGGTGGAAGAATCTGGAATAACTTCCTCCAAGGCGTTAAAGCGTTCGATCTGGCTTTCAAGGATTCAATCGCGTACGTCGCAACAGAAGAGGGCATCTACAGAACCGGCGATGGCGGCAGATCGTGGAATCGCTCTGGGACCATCATTGACAAGACGACCGGACAACGGATTACCTCCTCCTCGTTCTACTCTGTCGGGGTCATCAACGACACGATTTATTGTGGCAGTGCTGATGGACTTGTGAAGACGATCGACAATTCCGCTCACCCCTTTGGAGAATCGTGGGAGGTCCAACGTGCGTATCGTGCTGTTGGAACAGCCGCAACAACATACTCTTATCCCAATCCATTTTCTCCTGCTCAGGAAATCGTACGCCTGCATTACTCCACAGGAGGTTCTCCCGCTTCCGTGACAATAGAGATATTCGATTTCGGAATGAATCGCGTACGGACAGTCGTGAAAGATGCGCAGCGATCCGGCACACAGGAATACGACGAGATCTGGGATGGGCTTGATGACGCCAGAAACAAGGTAACCAACGGAGTGTACTTCTATCGGGTGATTGTCAACAACGGTGATCCAGCATGGGGGAAAGTGATGGTGCTGGAATAACATGCAATTTCGATTCTTGAAAAATGCATCCGTTGCAGCGTTGGTCATCCTCTTCTCACAAGCAGCCATGGCTCAGCTTGGGGGAACGCCCGGTGCTTTCAGCAGAATGGGCTTTGGCGCCCGAGGCATGGGTATGGGGAATGCGATGACTGCCGTGACTACGGGAGACATTGTCGGCTACTACAACCCCGCACTCCTTTCATGGTCGGAGTATCGACAGGCAACTGCGTCATTTGGTATCCTCTCGCTCGACCGTCGGCTGAACTTCCTGAGCTATTCACAACCACTGCGACCCAGTGCAGGAATCTCGGCAGGGATCATCAATGCGGGAGTAACCGACATCGATGGCAGAGACGCGGACGGCGAACAGACTGGCACGTTAATGACTGCTGAAGATGAAATCTTCCTTAGTTTCTCAAACCGATTCAAAAGTGGATTCAGCCTCGGCATCACGGTCAAGCTTTTCTACTATCACCTTTACACCGATGTCTCGACAACGACGGTGGGTCTCGACGCAGGATTCTTGATCCCGATTGGCAAGGCCGTGACACTAGGGTTTTCAGCGAGGGACCTAAACTCCAAGTACCGGTGGGACACCTCACAACTCTACGGGCAACAAGGCAGCTCCGAGACCTGGGAGTTCCCGCAGTTGTACACAATCGGAGCGGCGTACAAGCTACCTGATAGTCTCGGCATTGTTGCGTTCGACCTCGAAGTAACTAACAAGAAGACAATTATGGGGAGAATTGGCGTTGAGGTGCCGCTAATACCTGAAGTCACTGTTCGGGCGGGGATGGATCGGATCGATCTGAAGGAAAAAGGCAGCGGCGTGAAGCCGACATTCGGGTTCACCGTCCGAAAGAGCATGAGCGATTGGACACCGGCTGTCAATTACGCATTTGTGGTCGAGCCGTTCTCTCCCACTCCGACACACGTCATTTCGCTCACTGTGATATTCTGAGCGAGGTACAAGAACGATGAAACACATACTGAAGATCTGCCTAGGAGTGATACTGCTTTCGCCTTGTCTCCCAGATACGGGCTACGCTCAAGCTGGCAGGTCCGGACTTGCATTTCTGAAGCTCGGGGTCTCGGGACGTGGACTGGCCATGGGTGATGCCATGAGCGCACTGGTCTCGGGCGCGGCCGCCACATACTACAACCCGGCTGGGATCTTGGTAGCTTCTGGGACGAGCAACTCCCAGCTCATGTTCATGCACAGAGAATGGATCCAGGACACTCGAGTTGAATTTCTCGGATCGAGCATTCTTCTCGGCAATGAAGACGCCATTGGGTTTTCGCTCAACTCAACCACGGTGTCGAGTATCGAGATACGTACCCGACCTGGAACTCCGGAAGGAACGTTTGATGCGCGTGACTTTTCGCTCGGAACAAGTTATGCTCACACTTTCTCGGAAGCACTCAGAATTGGTGTCACTGGGAAATTTCTTTACCAGAAGATTCTCATCGACGAAAGCGCCGGCTTCGGAATTGACCTGGGAACTCAATATCAGACATCCATTGAAAATCTCTCTGTCGGTGCAGTACTGGCGAACCTCGGAAGTATGA
>DPLS01000315.1 GCA_003541875.1 Bacteroidota bacterium
CCATGGATATGTTGACGATTTGAACCATCAATCATCCCAACCAGATTGTGTATGGAGTTCTCTTGGAAAGGGAAAACGCATCTCGAACTGAAACTTGAGGAGTGGAACCGCCATTCCAAACGTTCCTATGACCGGTTGTAGTACTTAGAGTGCTTGGATGATACAAAAAAACAGCGTGACAATCAAAGAAAGGAACCACCACATCGACCATGCGGAAGCAAGACTGTATTTTGAGGATCGAATTCAGTATCCTTGAACCCAAGCAGCGCATCAACCACTTCTTCCGCTTGTGTTGAATTGCCATCATTCCGCGCATACGCCAAGATAAATCTGGGGCTGTTTGTCATCGACAAGCGCCGTGACGGCTTCCACAATATCAAGACGGTGTTTCACCGGGTCAATCCTTTTGATGAGATTTCTTTTGATGCGTCTCCGCAGATCGGCGTAGTTAGCACGTCAAGTGTGGTGCCCAGCGACGAGCGCAACATTTGTTACCAAGCTGCATCGCTACTGGCAAAGCATCTGAATGTCACCAAAGGTGTGATGATTTCCATCCAAAAAAACATTCCTGTCGGTGCCGGCTTGGGTGGGGGAAGCTCAGATGCTGCGACTGTCCTGCTTCACCTCCCCGGCTTCTGGGCACGCACGGTCAGCAGCACTCAACTCCAATCCTTGGCTCTGCAGCTTGGTTCCGATGTTCCATACTTCTTGAATCAAGGGTCCGCTCTGGCGAAAGGGCGAGGCGAGGTGCTCGAGTACTTCACGCTCGATGTGCCTTTCACTATTCTATTGTGCAATCCTGGAATCCACATCTCCACGGCGTGGGCATATCAGCACGTGACGCCGCGCCAGCAGGATATCGACTTGAAGAACCTCATGGTTCGTGGAATGAGGGATACTCCTCTGCTGGCTGCACTTGCAAATGATTTTGAAGAGCCTGTGTTTCAAGAGTACCCCATGATTAGAGAGGTGAAAGAATCAATGCTCCAAGCAGGCGCCATCTTCAGCTCGATGTCCGGCAGCGGGTCGACGGTCTATGGACTGTTCAGTGATGCTCAGAAAGCAGACAAGGCCGCCGGAATCCTCGACTCACGTGGATGGAAAACGTATCTCACGGATCCGCGTTTCTCCCCTCTCGAACCTGAGCCTCTCTAGACGCAAGTTTCCTTGCATATCCTCTTCTTTCTGGATATATTTTTCACGACTCAACAGCCAGGAATGCTTTGCCGAACGCCCTCACGTTGTTTACCTTAGCTATCAGTTTCCTGCCCACAGTTGTGGCCCTCAACCAGGCAACAGCTCAGCCTTCCTCCAGAGTGCCTGTCGCTGTTGATTCATCGCGACAGATTGACACCACGATTCACGCACATGCAGATTCTCTTGCACAGGGGGCAGTGCAATCTGGCGATACGCTCGGGAAAAATGGTTCTGCCACATTGGATTCCACAGCAATAGACACGCTTGGTCGAATGAGCACCCCATCACTCGTGGGAACCTACGACCACTCACTTGAGAAAAGCAAGGTGCTCACCAAGAACGATTTGCATTGGCTGGGATACCAGTACCTTGGTGGAATATTGGAATCGGTGCCGGGTACGTACGTCCGAGATCAGAACAGTGTCGGTCAGTACAACCAACTTAACATTGGTGGGGTGGACTGGCGTGGCATTGCAATCACCATGGATGGCCGACTCCTGAACGATCCTGCTTCGGGGATATTCAATCTCTTCCATTTCACTACAGAATATGCAGATCGCATTGAGGTCATCACCGGCCCGAGGGCTTTCATCTACGCACTGAACAGCACGGGCGGCGCTATCAACCTGCTCACGAAGAACTACAACAGCAACAGGCCGTACACGAAGGTCAACTACTCGGAAACAGCATATAACGCCGTGTACAGCGACGGCACATTTAGCCAGAACATCTCCCGCAAATTGAATTTTACATTCGGCTTC
The DNA here is from genome assembly GCA_003541875.1 of Bacteroidota bacterium. Lineage (GTDB taxonomy): Bacteria > Bacteroidota > Ignavibacteria > UBA10030 > UBA6906 > UBA11986. The sequence continues at coordinate 1,959 of DPLS01000315.1, forward strand.
CAGCATCAGGGCACGGATGGCAGGTTCCCAAACAGCGCACACGATGCGTGGAACGGCCGGATCAAAGTCCGGTACAACTTCTCGAAGGACTTCAACATCATCCTCTCTGAATATCATACTTCGACGTCAACGCAACTCAACGGGGGCGTCAATTATATGCTTGCCGGACCACCTTCAGGAATTACGCTGTACCCGCCGAAGATAATCAAGAATCTAGATGCATCCGAGAAGATCACCCGGAACGATGTCGATCTGTCATTCGTCGGGACTTTTCTGGGGGACACGGCGAATGTGTCCATGCTGACGGTCTACTACTCCCATTCCATCCGGGAGTATCGCGATAGTGAAGACCCGTTGCAACAGAGTACAAATGGAGTTCACATAGAATCGGATCACATCACGTCATGGATGGGTGCCCGATTCGCGCAGAACTTCGACACAGAATTCCAGCAGTTCAACCTGGGCGGAAACATCGAGCTTCGGCAGATAGAGGCAAGTCCAAACCTCGGCCACCGGCGAAATGTTATCGGAAGTGTATGGGCAAAAGAGGAACTGCTTCTTTCGGATCGAACGACAGTTGCGGCATTTGGAAGGTACGATCGATACTTGAAGAAGAGCTACGCCGGAATCGGCGGAGATGCAAAGGCCATGTTGAGTGATGACCTCTCTGTCTTCGCCGGCGCTTCCCTTTCGAGAAGAATGCCGACATACCAAGAGTTGTACTGGACAGATTCCACCGTCACTCGATCCACGCCGATCAAAACCGAGAAACATCTGCAAGTCGAAGCGGGAACACAAGTGAAGTTATCTGAGAACTCGTTTGTCCGTGCAAGCTACTTCCATCGGACCATTGAAGATGCCATCCAGATAATACCATACCAGACTCAGGTTGCCTCCCCATTCCCCACCCTCGAGTTCACTACCCAGCCGAAGATCATCATGAACGGCTTCGAGGTCAAGCTTGGAGTGCGGTTCTGGGTTTTGTACCTTGAGGGCGTCGGGACCTACCTGGTGCAAACTTCGGATGGAATCAATACCCAACTCTTCCCGCGAGCATGGGCAAATGGAGGGATCTACTACTGGAACACACTTTTTCAGAACAAGCTCGAATTGAAGGTTGGTTTTAGGGGGAGATACCAATCTTCACTCTGGGGTGCAGAGTTCAATCCGGAAGTCCTTGCATATGTCCCGAACACGACCGCCGCACTTGGTCAGGCAGGTTCGGGTGACTTTTTCATTGGAGCTCACATAGGCGACGCCTACATACAACTGATTTGGGGAAACTTGACGAGCGTGCAATACTACTCGACTCCATTCTACCCCATCCTGGAACGGGCACTTAGAATCGGGGTTTCGTGGGAGTTTCTGGATTGAACGAGAGGATAGAACAGGTTGTCACCGTCTTCGGCAGTTCTCGACCACGGGAAGGAGAACCCGAATACCTTTTAGCTTACGAGGTTGGAAGAGAACTCGCGAAGGCTGGATTTGTCGTGTGCAATGGCGGGTATGCAGGAATCATGGAGGGATCAGCTCGAGGGGCCAAGGATACGGGCGGCAAAACGATTGGTATCATCGCTGAAGTGTTTGAATCGAAGAAGGCCAACAAATGGATCGACACTACCGATACTGCCAAGACGCTGATCGATCGGATGATGGAATTGATTTCTCGCGGAGATGCCTACATTGTTCTGAAGGGTGGCACAGGAACACTGCTGGAATTTGCCGCGGTGTGGGAGTTCATGAACAAATCGCTGATGAAAAAGAAACCGATTATCTTGGTTGGAGATTTCTGGGCCGGAGTTGTGGATACACTCAAAGAGGAATTGGCTTGGGAGGGGCTGGAGCAATGCACGAAGTATGTTGAGGTTGTCGCAACTGCATCAGACGCAGTACGGATGATCAAGCACCGACTTGCAACCGGAGAACACCCAAAATGAATTGGAAACAGAAGGCGATGATCCAGAAGTTCATTGCCATGCTACCTTCCAAGCTCAGCTATGCGGTACATTACCAATTCCAGCGGTGGTTTGGCGGATTGCGAACGGTTGATCCAACACAAGAACACCTGGTCGGAGCAATCACGATCGCCAATTACATCACAAGACATGGCGGGACGATTGACTCCAAGACATTTCTGGAACTCGGCCCTGGCCGACGCGTGAACCTCCCCATCGCCCTCTGGCTCTGCGGGGCTTCACGAATCATCACGGTTGACATCAACCCGTATCTCAAGTCCAAGGTTGTGTTTGAGAATATTGCATACCTGCAGAAGAATGAGAAGAGAGTTGCGTCAATCCTCGGAGAGTATGCTTCACGCCCGATCTTCCGTGAACGGTTCCAGCAACTACTGCATGCCCCATGCAATCTGCAAGCACTTCTGAAGATGCTCAACATCGAGTACCTTGCCCCTGCTGATGCCACACATTTGGATCTGCCGGGCGAAAGCGTCGACTACTATCTCTCGTACAACGTGCTGGAGTATATCCCGCCCGAAGTACTGAAGCACATCTTGCTGGAAGGGAGGAGAATCCTGAGACCGGGTGGACTACATGTCCATTCTCTTGATTTTTCAGATTGGTTCGCGGTCTCGGACCATTCCATCTCTGGAATCCATTTCTTGCAGTTCAATGAGGAGGAATGGAAGTACTATGCGGGCAACCGGTACATGTATCAAAACAGACTGAGGGTCGACGACTATGTTAGGGCGCTCGAGGAATCGGGGTTGAACAGTCTTATTGTTGACTCGGTTATTGATCAACGAGCCTTGCAGGATCTGAAGTCGGGGTTTCGCCTCGACGAGCAGTTCAGAGGCAAGTCTCCTGAGACAAACGCAACCAGCAGGGCATGGATTGTGGCCGCCAGGAAGGGCGATGAGCAGACTCTCACAACGACATCCGTGGCACTGGCCTGCTCTTGAATCTGAAAGTGGAAGAGACAACTTAGGGGAGATAGGGCGTGTAGGACTACAGCGTGTGGGCAAAACTCACGAGGTCGTACGAACACCAAGCGCCATTAGCTCATGATAGTACTTGGGAATCACGTTGTTCCTGGCAAAACGCTCCTCAACAAACGCTCTCCCATTTTTTCCTAACGTAGCGATGAGTTCTCGATTACGGTGGAAGGTCAAGACCCTATCAACAAGTTCGTCAGGAGAACCCGGCTCCGCAAAGACGCCGCAGTTCGCTTGCTCAACGATGGACCGGGCCTCACCGTCAACACAGAGGATGACGGGGATTTCAGCGGCCATGCTCTCGTACAATTTCGAAGGAATAGTAATCCTGAAGAGGTCAACCTTCACAAGCGGGATAATCATCACATCGATAAGCGATATATAGTTCACAATCTCTTCGCGTGACACCGGAGGAAGCAAGTGGATATTACTAAGCCCCAAGTCCCGAATTTCTCGTTCTATCCGCGAAGATTCCACCCCGTCTCCGACAATGACGTATGCAATCTCCTTGATGTGGCGAGTACGATGAGCAGCATCCACAACCACATTCAGCCCTTGCGCAACACCGATATTCCCGACGTAGCCGAAGATCAGCCTATCCGTAAGACCCAGACTCTGGACAAGTCCGAGGTCCTTCTCCCTCTTCTGAACGAAACAGGTATCAACAAAGTTCGGAACGTAAGTGATACAGGTACCGTTCTTGTTGTTATTACGGAACTGCTCGAGAGTCTCCTTTGTCACGAGATTGATGCCATCGCAGTGATGATAGATCCACCGCTCGAGTCCCTGTGAGAATCGAATGGCAAAGGTATTCTTCAATATCCCAAGCTGGACGGCAGACTCCGGCCACAGGTCGCCAATATCGAGAATGAACTTTGCAGATTTGAATCTCTTCGCAAGAACCCCGGTGATGCCGGTAAAGAGTGGCGGAGATATCGCAAGAAGGATGTCGATACGCCTAATTTTCAGGAGCACCAGCAGGGTCGATGAGATCGTGAAGGACAGGTAATACAGCAATCGCATCAAGAAGTTGCCTCTGTCACTTGGGATCACAAAGGTGCGGTAGATGGTGAGATTGTTGACCTGCTGTTTCTCGTACGGTTTGAACCGGAAGCGAGCATGTTTCTTATGGATGAGGTAACTTGGAAATGCGGTCACAACAGTAACCTCCACCCCTAAGGCAGATAGCTCTTCGGCAAAGCCGAAACTCCGATGGGCTCCCCCACCGATTTCGGGAGGAAAGTACTGGGTTACTATGACGGCGTTCTTCTTCATGAATCAGTCACATAGAGGAGAATCAGCATAGACGCACATTGATCTATGCTCCGATACTTTGGTAAACAAGACAGAACTCCAACTCATCCTCAAACACCTCCGAGGACATCGTGAGCCAGTATACTCCGATCAAGTGCACATGGATGCATCACTGGCATGGCTCATTCATGCGCAGGATCTTACCAGAACAGGGGGCGTTGCCGGATTCTATTCCCTCCTGAACGGTTGGCACGATGCTTATCCAGAAACGACAGGATACATCATACAAACCTTTATCGATCATTACAAGGAATGCAGAGACGAATCATTCCTTACTCGTGCACTGGCAATGGCTGATTGGGAGATCGCCATCCAACTTCCCAATGGAGGCGTGCGAGCCTTTTGTCTGAAAAGGGGTCTCAGCAACCGTCCGTTAGTTTTTGACACTGGACAAGTGTTATTGGGTTGGACTTCGCTCTACAGATACACCAAAGAGCCAAAGTACCTTGCCGCATCTTTACGAGCCGCCCACTGGCTACTAGAAAACCAAGAAACAAACGGAACATGGACCAACTACATCTACCGGCAACACTGCGGCGCGTATCATAGTCGAGTAGCCTGGGCAATGTTGCAGGTTGCCAATGATTCAGAGCGCGATGATTTGCGCGATGGAGCCGTTGCCTTTCTGCAACAGGTACTGTCTCAACAGGGCACCTCTGGATTTTTCCCCAACACAGGTTTCAAACCTCGAAGCCATTACTTCACCCACGCGATCGCATACACACTCGAAGGGCTCATCGGCGCATCCCAGGAACTTTCGAATGCTCAATTGAGCAAAAGGCTCATGGGATCAGTACTCCTCACGTGCGAGCCATTGCTAGCTCAATACACCAGAACAAAGACGCTCTATGGAGAATATCAACCTGATTTCAGACCGACCACAACACATTATCAGTGTGCCACGGGTACAGCGCAACTTGCATGGTGTTTCTTGAAAGTCTTTGAGTACTCACATGACCAGAGGTATTTGCATACTGCCCTCGCAATGATCGACGACGTCAAATCGATGCAGGTGCTGCGCACAGGGAACTCGTCGCTTGACGGCAGTATTCCGGGTTCGTACCCTTTATGGGGAAGGTATCAACGCTGGAGGCTCGTAACATGGGCCGCTAAATTCCTCTGCGACGCTCTCTTGGTGAAGAACGCGGCAACATCCACATCGCCACATACGAAACCAAATGAGACTCTTCCTCGAAAGAAAATCGAATGAGCCCCTGCACCCAAGAACATTATACACAAAAATAGTCGTTGTCACAATCTAAGAGGTTCCGGAGAATCCAAACAGACATAGGTTTCATCATGATTAGCGAACATATATCGCCCCGCAGAATCCTTCTCCTGCGAATGATTGACGAGGCTTTCGAGAAAAAGGCATGGCACGGCCCAAACTTGAGAGGGTCATTGCGGGGCATTTCAGCATCGCAAGCGGCATGGAGCCCAGGGAGCAAACGTCACAACATTTGGGAAATTGCGTTCCATGCCGCCTACTGGAAATATGCCGTCCGACGTCGGATTCTTGGCGAGAAACGTGGGTCATTTCCACTCAAAGGCAGCAACTGGTTCCGCCGTCCGGTTGAACCCACGGAAGAAGCGTGGCACGCAGACGTGCGACTACTTGAGGACACACATATCAACATGCGTCAAACGATCGAGTGCATTCCGGAAGACACACTGGACAGAATTCAAGGAAACACACAATACACGTACGTGCAACTCATCTGTGGAATTGCAGCACATGACCTGTACCACACGGGCCAGATACAACTTCTCAAGAAACTCCAACAAAAATAATCGAACGATGCCCAAAGATCCTTTCCTCAGACGACCGTCGAACATCCCGGATGGGTGGATTACGCCTTTTGAATTTTCCAACCATCGGGAATCGCCACGTTACACCGAGACGATGGCATATTTCAACAAACTCGCCGCCGCATCTCCTCACGCAAAGATGTTCTCGTTCGGAGTTTCACCTCAAGGCAGAGACCTGAACTATCTTGTCGTCTCTAATGGGAATGAATTCCAACCGCAGCAGGCTCACAGCAGTTGGAAAACCATTGTGTTGATTCAGAACGGCATCCATGCCGGCGAGATTGACGGAAAAGACGCGAGCATGTTGCTGCTGCGAGAGATCCTTGTTACAAAAGAGAAGCAACATCTCCTGGACAAACTCATCCTGTTGGTTGTCCCGATTCTCAATGTGGATGGCCACGAACGGATAAGTCCCGCCAACAGGCCAAATCAGAATGGACCGAAAGAGATGGGATGGCGGACCACATCGCACAATCTCAACCTTAACCGGGACTATATGAAAGCGGATGCGCCGGAGATGCGGGCACTGCTCAGACTGTACTCTTCCTGGCTCCCGGATTTCCTTATCGACAACCACACGACTGATGGTGCCGACTATCAATATCACCTCACCTACGCAATTGAACGGCACCAGAACATCGATGCCGCGTTAAGCCGGTGGGGCAGGGATAGTCTGATGCCTGCCATCCTCACCGACATTGAGGAAGAGGGATTTCTTGCGGCACCCTACATCGATGTTGAGGGAAACGATCTTCAGAAGGGCATCACCATTGACGCGACTCTTCCGCGATATTCGACAGGCTACGCAGCGGTCCAGAACAGGTTGAGTCTGCTCGTCGAGACGCACTCTCTCAAGCCATTTGAAGAAAGGGTGTACGCTACAAAAGCGATCAACGAAGCCACCTTGCAGTACATCAGCACAAACGGCTCAACGCTGAAGAAACTCAACCGCGAAGCAGACGAGCTCGCGGTTCAGGTGTTCTGCAAAGAACAACAGCCCCTTCCCATCGAAATCGCCTGCACGGCTGAGACAACATCGTTCCGGTTCAAAGGATTTGAATCCTTTCAAGAAGTAAGTCCCATTTCCGGCTCGAAAGTGGTGAGGTACACCACAACACCGGTGGAATTTACAATTCCTCTTTTCGATCGCGCTGAAGTTCTGAAATCGGTGGTCGTACCGAGTGCATATTGCATTCCCGAACAGTTCAGTTCAGTGATAGAAAGACTACTTGTGCATGGTATCGAAGTCGAGACATTACACAGCGAGCACAAGTGTGTAGTCGAGCGCTATAGGTTCAAGGATGTCAGGCTTGCCCCGCGGCCGTATGAGGGCCGCCAACTTGTGAACTGCACCGTTGGAAGCTATGACGAGAGCGTCGTCCTGGCCCACGGAACATTCATCGTACCAACTGCACAGCGTACGGTGAGAGTGATAGCCAATCTTCTCGAGCCAGATTCGCCGGATTCCTTTGTCCGTTGGGGATTCTTCAATGCCTTCTTCGAACGAAAGGAGTATGCAGAACCATACATTATGGAGCCAATTGCTCGGGAAATGATGCAGAAGGATCACAGACTTCGGGAGGAATTCTACAAGAGACTTGACGAAGATGAACCGTTTCGGGATGACCCGGATGCGCGGTTGGAATTCTTCTATCGACGCTCCCCCTATTTCGACGTGGCAGAGATGGTCTATCCCATCATGCGCATCATCGATCCGCTGGCATTCGCACGCCTGAGCCGTTCTCTTTCTTGAAGGTATTGTTAATCTTGTAGAGACGGCGACGGGTTTAAATTTATGGACTGAGTGGGCGAAGATCGAGGTACGACCGGATTACACACTCGCCGAACATGGAAACGACTATGCGGACCTCATTATCTCACTTGCAAAACAGGAGCAGCCCGATTTGTCAGGCTACAATGCGTCAGAAGTTGTTTGGAAGCTACAAAAGAAGAATCACGCGGGACTCATCGTCCGTTCGTCGCGCTACGAGCGCGTGGAGGAGTTGATGAAGGACTCCACAAAAAGATTCTACAAAGATTTCTTCGCAACACAACCACTGCCCTCAAAGGCAACGGACTGAACACACCAAGCGATTGATTGTCGGCACACTTGAGGCGTCTGGGAGTTCAGCGACATCGAATAATGTTTCACACCACCTCTTTTCCCTTCTCCTTTGAAAAGTATGTGTACATCGCCGGAATGACAAACAGCGTCAGCACAAGGGAAAAGAAGAGTCCGCCGATCACAACAGTCCCCATCGACACGCGGCTCTTCGCACTGCCACCGAGCGCAAGAGCGATCGGCAATGCGCCGAGCATGGTGGCAAGACTCGTCATGAGAATTGGACGGAAGCGCGCTGCTGCTGCAAACTGCGCCGCCTCGAGAAGTCTCACGCCTTTTTCTTTCTGCTGGTTGGCAAACTCAACGATCAAGATGCCGTTCTTTGTTACCAACCCGATCAGCATGATGATGCCGATCTGGCTGA
>DPLS01000376.1:0-1618 GCA_003541875.1 Bacteroidota bacterium
CCTTCGAATAGGGCTCAAGCAAATCGATCACTGTGAGGCCGGTTTCAAAAAGCTCTTTCTTGGACGAGAGTGAGTCGAACTCAGGTGCAGGGCGATGAATTGGATAGTAAACATCAGACTTGATGGGACCAAGCTCATCGATGCCCTGACCTAGGACATTGATGAGACGACCAAGTGCTGCCGGCCCAACGGGAATCGTGATCGGCCCGCCTGTGTCATAGCAAGCGATTCCCCTGGGAAGCCCGTCAGTTGAGTCCATAGCAACAGTGCGAACCCGATTGTCGCCCAAGTGCTGTTGCACTTCAACGATCAGGTCATCTTGTTGCTCCTTCTCACTGCCCCTCGGGATGCGGATAGCATTCATGATTGACGGAAGCGTGCCGCCGGAGAAGTCTATGTCGATCACCGGTCCAATGATCTGGACAATCCTGCCTTCGTTCATTCAATTCCTTTCTGGGAGTAACCTGGAGGGTTGCTGTAAAATTGTTGGCACAACCTACGCATTTCGTGCATGAAAATCAATAAATTCTACAGTTTTGAGAGGATTGCCTTGACAATAACACCGCCATGCAGCCGGCCGTTTTCCACAAATACTCTGTTGGTGTGCCTTCCAGCCACGATCGAGCCCGCTACGTATAGGCTGGGGATGTTGGTCTCAAAAGTCTGATCATCAAAACGAGGAGCCAGCGTATCAGGATCGATCTCCATCCCGAACTTGTGCAGGCGTTCGGTGTCGGGATGAAAACCAATCAACACAAACACGAAATCGCTCGGTATCTCCCTCTCTCCTTCCGGCGCATTGACCACGACTGAATCATTCCTGACTTCTCTGACGGTCGAGCGAAACACTCCCGTAATCTGTCCGGCCTTGATCCGGTTCTCAATATCGGGAAGAATCCAATACTTCACACCCGGACTGAGATTCTCACCCCGATGGACGAGCGTAACTCTCGCCCCATGTCGGAAGAGATCGAGGGAAGCCTCCACCGCGGAATTGCGACCTCCCACAACTGTCACGTCGCATCCGAAATACTTGAATGGCTCGTCGTAATAGTGCATGACGTTTGAGAGGGATTCGCCGGGCACACCCAGCCGGTTGGGATTGTCGTAGTAGCCCGTGGCAAGTACGACATTGCGTCCTTCGTACGCTCTTCCCGAGACCGTGGTGACCCTGAGTGTTCCTCCAGTCCGAGCTACGTTCTTGACTTCATTATGGCAACGGCAGTCAAGCTTGTAGTGTGCAACAACTTTTTGATAGTAGGCGAGTGTATCCACGCGCGTGGGGCGAACGGAGGAGACAACAAATGGGATATCCCCAATCTCGAGCAACTCAGGGGTTGAGAACCAGATCAAATTCTGAGGGAACCGACGAATGGCATCAACCAAACTTCCCTTCTCCAGAACGACGGATGTGAGACCCGCTTTCTTCGCTTCGATTGCACAGGAGATACCGGCTGGGCCGGATCCGACGACGATCAGGTCATGCATTCGGAGTGTGAGTTATTGGGAGTTCAATGGTGTGAATAAGATAGGAAGCGGGGTCGATCCATCCAAGAAATCGAACTTCTAGAGCTGGCGGGCGGACTTGAACCGTCGACCTGCTGATTACGAATCAGCT
>DPLS01000376.1:1866-3201 GCA_003541875.1 Bacteroidota bacterium
CTACCAACTGAGCTACGCCAGCGAATCCATACAAAAGTATGAATAATGGTTGTGACTTGCAACGTGTTCAGCGGAAGAGAAAGACGAACGACCTGCGCAGCCACCTAGGCAAATCTGAGTTTGAGGTGAACGATTTCGGGTCTGTTGCCAGTCCGAACCGGAGGCCCCCATGTTCCAACACCACTCGAAACGTATATATGAGTGCTCCCTTTCTTCGTGTACCCCCAGCTTACTTCGTATATGCTTCTCGTGATGAAATTGAATGGCCAAAGCTGACCATGATGGGTATGCCCGGAGAGCTGTAGATCCACTTTGCAGCGCTCAGCTTCATCGAGCTTGAATGGTTGGTGATCCATCAGAATAACGGGGCACGAAACATCGACTGAAGCCATCAACTCGTCCAGCGATTTTCTCTTCCGTCGAGCAAACTGTCCAATGGCACGGTCTTCCCTCCCGACAATATACACGCTATCTTCAATCTTGACTGAAGAGTCTCTGAGCACTGACACGCCATGTTCAACGAGATACTTGCACGCTGCGTCAACCCCTCCGATGTACTCGTGGTTTCCGGTAATAGCGACGACGCCATACCTTGCCTGAATCTTCCGCAGAGTCTCGCCGAGGTTTTGCTTGATCACCGGACCAATATCCTCATCAATCACATCTCCGGGAAGCAGAACAAGATCGGGCTTGAGTTCGTTGATCTTGGCAACTATCCGCTCCAATCTGGCCTTGCACACTATGGTACCGAGATGGATGTCTGATGCGACAGCAATATCAAGAGTCTGTAATCGATGACCGTTCTTTGGTATGGTGAACTCAAGAACCTTGATTCTTGGAGTAAGAGCATTCACGTGGCCCAAGACCACAATGCCGACAACAACTGAGCAAACAACAGCGGCAACGACTTCCTTTGAGAGACCATCTGGTATGATAGGGACAAGGTAGTTCACGAGACGAATTAGGTCTATTGCCAGCACCGCCAGAAGGAAATAGACCATCGCAGCAAGCCAGAAGGCGCCAACCCACACGAGGAGGGAACTCAGCCAGGACAACCGAACTCGCTCAAGGAACCGTCCGCCAACAAAAGAAAGTGAAAAGACCAAGAACAACACGAGGTATGGCTCTTCAAGCAGGCTTCCTTGCACGACTCCCCATCCGTGGACGAAAATGTAGAAGTTCAGAAGGCCATAGAGGGAGAGAACAATCGAAAAGAAGAGGATGAATCTCCACTGGTTCATGCGTCAATGCACTTGTGAGTATGTATGACTACTTTGCAAAGGTCTCGTGCAAGCGTACCGGTGCCGCGTTCTTGCCTCGTACGCGGATGTTGAG
>DPLS01000216.1 GCA_003541875.1 Bacteroidota bacterium
TCGCGTCTTCGTAACCTTCAACGCTTAAGAAAGGAGGCAGTGGAGTATGACAAAAGGAACAGTCAAATGGTTTAATGGAGCCAAAGGTTTTGGTTTCATTTCACGTCAAAGCGGCGAAGATGTATTCGTCCACTTCAATGCAATCACCGGTGACGGCTACAAGAGCCTGAACGAAGGCGATGCAGTGCAGTTCGACGTTGAGAAGGGTCCCAAGGGACTCCAGGCGTCGAACGTATCAAAGGTCTGATCGCAAGGTCAACTCGAGATCGAAACACAAACCCTGCCCACAAGGCAGGGTTTTCTGTTTCTGAAGGTTCTTCGAAGTGGCACAACCAAACATAGACAAGACTCTCGCTTCTCCCTGCAACTTTCCCTCCCCGAAACGTATCAAATCACAGGTTGCTGTCTATCTTCCCCACAACTCACGACCAAAAGGAACGACAGTGAATGCACAGCGAGCATTGAGCATCATGGCGTTCTGTTCGGCAATGTTCTTTGCTTGCCGAACGGAGAAAGCCCTCTGGATCGAAGTGAAAGAAGATGGCAAGCGAACCACCACCATCGCAATGACAGAAGGCATCGCCAGAAAACTTCTTGAGACAGAAGAGATGAATGTCAACTTCACCGAGAAAGGAAGACACGATCTCATCACGAGAGATATGCTGCGGTCAGTCCTCAATGGAGAGAAGCGGTCTGTGATTGCGCGTGACGAGAATGGCTCGGAGGCAGTTGTGTCCCTCAAGTCGCTAAACATTCCCGGCGAAAGAAGCGGGAACAACCGGCTGGTGCTGGAGACCTACAAATCAGGGAACCAGACGTTCCGGATGGTTCTCCCTGAACTGGAATTCGAACAGGCTGATGACAAGGGTGACGAACACGTGAAGGTAAATTTCAGTTGGAAGGCGTTGCTCCCATTCCTCGAAGAAGTTGGAGGTGCAGTGTATATCAACGATCAGGATGAGGACACCGAAGTCTGGGTATACGTGGAATAAGACTGGGCAACCGGTGGTACCGTGAACGGAATACGTCTCCCCTACAATTTTCCAGAAAGAATCCTTACCTTCTTACGCCAGCAATCAATCGATCCACCAATCAAGAACAAGGAATCTACATGAGGAAAACCATTCTGCTCACCATCATCTGTCTCGCTATCCTGCCGTTCATTGCTGCGGACAAACACAGCAGCGCGGCGACAGACGCCAATCCGTTTTTCACGAAATACAACACACCGTTCGAAACACCACCGTTCGATCGCATCAAGTATGAGCACTACATGCCGGCGTTCCAGAAGGGAATGGAACAAGAGAAAAAGGAAGTCGCTGCGATTACCGACGATCCTGAATCACCAACATTTCAGAACACGATCGAGCCGCTTGAGCGAAGCGGCTACATGCTGGAGAAGGTGAGGAACGTCCTGTTTGGTCTGCAATCAGCAGAACTGACAGACGAGATTCAGAACATCGCCAACGAAGTAACGCCGCTGCTCGCAAAGCATAGGGATGACATCAATCTGAACGAGAAACTCTTCCGGCGGGTCAAGGCCGTCTATGAACAACGCGAAAGGTTCGGACTGACTACCGAACAGGCAAAGTTGCTCGATGATACCTACAAGAACTTTGTGCGGGGTGGGGCCAATCTCACCGCAGAACAACAGGAACGCTTCCGGAAGATCAACGAAGAACTCTCTACGCTCTCGCTGAAGTTCGACGAGAACGTGCTGAAGGAGACGAACGCGTTCAAGCTCATCATCGACAAGAAAGAAGACCTCGCTGGTCTCCCACAACGTTCCATAGATGGAGCGGCAGAGGCAGCAAAGAAAGCGGGCATGGAAGGCAAGTGGGTCTTCACGGTGCAGAAGCCAAGCATGATCCCGTTCCTGCAATACGCTGACAATCGTGCATTGCGCGAGAAGATTTTCAACGGGTACATTAGCCGCGGCGACCACAACAACGAATACGACAACAAGGCCATTGTCTCGAAGATTGCGACTCTGCGAGTCGAGAGGGCACATTTGCTCGGCTACAAGACTCACGCCGATTTTGTGCTTGAACGAAACATGGCAAAGACTCCGCAGGCCGTGTACGAGTTCATGAACAAGCTCTGGGAACCTGCTCTGAAGAACGCCAAAAAGGAGCGTGAAGCATTGCAGGAGATGATCAACAAGGAAGGTGGAACATTCAAGCTTGCGCCGTGGGATTGGTGGTACTATGCCGAGAAGGTCAAGAAGGCGCAATACGACCTGGACGAAGACGAACTCCGCCCCTACTTCCAGATGGAGAATGTGCGTCGGGGAGCATTCGATGTTGCGTCAAGACTCTATGGCATCAGGTTCGTCGAGCGCACCGACATTCCATGCTACGCCGATGATGTCCAGAGCTTTGAAGTCCTCAACAACGACGGGTCCCACATCGGCGTTCTCTTCACGGACTACTACCCTCGAGGTGGGAAAGGCCCGGGTGCCTGGATGGGTTCGTTCCGCCAGCACGAACGGATCGGCGACAGCATCGTTACACCCATCGTCTACAACGTCGGCAACTTCTCGCGGCCTTCCGGCACCGTGCCAGGACTTCTGAGTCTCGATGAGGTGGAGACGCTGTTCCATGAATTCGGCCACGCACTGTTCGGTCTCCTCTCCGGCCGGAGCTATCAGAACCTCCGACTGCCTCGCGACGGCAGTGAGCTTCCCTCCCAGATCATGGAGCACTGGGCATTCGAACCCGAAGTGCTGAGAGCGTACGCGCGGCACTACACGACGGGAAAGCCGATTCCCGATGCGCTCGTAGAGAAGATCCAGAAAACCAAGAGATTCAACCAGGGATTTACGACCGTGGAGTATCTTGCCGCGTCGTTTCTGGATATGGACTGGCACACGTTGAAGGATACCGTCCGGGTGGATCCCGTGGGATTCGAGAAACAGACATTCGCGGACCTCGGACTGATTCCGGAGATCGTTTCGCGCTACCGCAGTCCCTATTTCTCTCACATCTTCTCCGGAGGGTATAGCGCAGGATACTACAGCTATATCTGGGCCGAGGTGCTGGATGCCGATG
>DPLS01000070.1 GCA_003541875.1 Bacteroidota bacterium
CCCAAGCATCTCTGGAACTCCCGCTGGGAAGGATATCAAGAGCATCGGCAAGGAGGGACAGAGAGCGTTGAGACCTTCCATCAGCGGAAAGATGGCACGACATTCCCTGTCGACGTCATCTCAAAACATCTCTGGTTCGGCGATGAGGAACTGCACGTTGCCGTTGTTCGTGATGTCACCGAACGTAAACGGATGGATGAAGCGTTGCGACTGACGAGATTCACCATCGACAATGTTGCCGATGCGGTATATTGGATAGACCCGCACGCGAGGATTGTAGACGTCAACGCTGCTGCGAGCGAGATGTTAGGATTCACCCGGGAACAGTTGCTCAGCATGTCTCTGTATGATATCAATGCCGACATGACACCTGAGCGGTGGAAGACAATTTGGTCGACCATTACCAGCAAGGGGAAGTTGACTTTCGAAACAAGGCATACCACAGCAGATGGCCGGATCATTCCGGTGGAGATCATCGCCAATCACATCGCCTTTGGGGACAGGGAGTTGGACTGTGCTTTTGTTCGTGATATTGCCGAACGCAAGCGGGTTGAGGAGGTGATCAGGGAAAGCCAGCGCCGCTTGAGCTTGTTCTTCAACCAGTCTCTGGACGGCTTTTACTTCAGTATGCTGGACGAACCGCAAGAATGGAATGAGGACACTGACAAAGATGAAGTCCTCGATTATGTGTTTACTCATCAGAGGATCACAGAAATCAATGACGCGATGCTCGCGCAGTATGGCGCCGCGCGGGAGGACATTCTGGGTAGGCCCGTCAGCGCATTCTTCCACCATGACTCAGAGCAAGGTCGCCTCCTTCGCAGAAGGCTGTTCGATGAAGGCCGTATCCACATCGAAACCAGCGAGCGGAAGATCGATGGCACACCGATCTGGATCGAGGGCGACTATATGTGCATCTACGACGAACGGCACAAAATTATTGGTACATTCGGCGTTCAGCACGACATTACCGAGCGAAAGCGGGCTGAGGAGGCGCTCAGGGCCAGTGAAGAACAACTCCGGCATATCACAGAGAACATGAGCGACGTTGTTTTGGAGGGAGACGAGAGAGGGTTGTTCCGCTACATCAGTCCCTCATTCCACGCTGCGTTGGGTTACAAAGCATCCGATTTTATTGGGAAACCACTTTTTGATCTGGTGCATCCTGATGACTACACGCGAGTGAAGAGACAATACCTACTGGCCGCTCTTCCTGAGAAAGGGGCCGAACTGGAATTCCGCTGTAGACATGCCAACGGCCACTACGTCCATGCCTCGGTTATCGGCACTGGTCTCGTGGACGAAAAGGGGAGACGAAAGGGGGCAGTACTAAGCTGTCGCGATGTCACCGAACGCAAGAATGCCGAAGAACTCGTCAAGGCCTCGCTTCGCGAAAAGGAAGTGCTTCTCAAAGAGATTCATCATCGGGTCAAGAACAATCTCCAGGTGATTTCAAGCCTGCTCAATCTCCAATCCCAGTATGTCAAGGATCAGCAGTCGCTTTCCTTGTTTAAAGATAGTCAGAGCCGCGTCAAGTCCATGGCGCTGATTCACGAGAAGCTGTATCAGTCAGAGGATTTTGCCAATATTGACTTCGCCCTCTACGTGAGAAACTTGACCGGGTTCTTATATCGATCCTACGTCATCGACCCGAATATCGTAACAATAGTGGTGGACATTCAGAATATTCAACTGAACATGGAGAAGGCGATTCCTTGCGGCCTGATCATCAATGAACTCGTTTCGAACAGTCTCAAGTACGCCTTCCCGAGCGGCAATTCAGGACGCATTTGTGTCGCACTCTCTGCCTGTGATGATTCAATGCTGACGATGATTGTTCGTGACAACGGTGTAGGGTTACCTGAGCACATCAGTCTTCGGGCTACCGAGTCATTGGGCCTGCAGCTTGTTGCATCGCTTGCCGATCAGCTGGGGGCTACCATTGATGTGAAGAGGGCAGGCGGCACAGAGTATGAAATCAGTTTTCCCAGGTGAAGAATGTATCGAACTGACCTTCACCACGCGTCTCGAGTAACTCCTCGCCTGGCAAGCCGTCTGAAGTGTGAGGAGTGAGGCGTATGATCGATACGAATACGCAATCTAAACCAGGGGTTCAGGAATGAGTAAGACCGCCGTGGCAAGAATCGTTATTGTCGAAGATGAGAACATCACAGCCCTGGACATTCGAAGCCGGCTGCAAGGACTTGGCTATCAGGTTCTCGCAACCGCTTCATCGGGTGGAGAGGCACTTGAGAAAGTTGCAGAGTTCAGGCCGGACCTTGTCTTGATGGATATAGTGCTCAAGGGCTCCATGGATGGTGTGCAAGCTGCCGGGATGATACGAAGCCAGCACAACATCCCAGTTGTCTATCTGACTGCCTTTTCGGACAATGACACGCTGCAACGCGCGCGGGTTACGGAGCCATTTGGCTACGTCCTTAAGCCTTTCGAAGAGCGAGACCTTCACTCCACGATCGAGATGGCTCTCTACAAGCACCGTATGGAAGAGAAGCAACGCGCAAGTGAAGAGCGCTACCGCATGTTTTCGGAGCTTGCTTCAGACTATGTGTATTCGGCTTCCGTGAAAGGAGATGCGATTGAGACGGAGTGGGTTGCCGGGGGGTTTCAACGCGTTACTGGTTTCACACTGGAGGAAGTAAGAACCCGCGGAGGTTGGTTGTCTGTCCTCCATCCCGACGACGCACCAGGTGTGCTTGAAGGCGTGCAGAGGGCGTTGAAAGATAGTGGGGGTGAGTTCGAATATCGTATCACTACAAAAACGGGTGAAACCCGTTGGCTGCACGACTACATCCGCCCGGTGTTGGATGCGCAGCAACGGAAAGTGATTGGCATCGTTGGCGGGGCACGGGATATCACCGAGCGCAAGAGAGCAGAGGAAGCCTTGCGCGAAACCAATGCGTTCAGCGAATCACTCCTGCGAACCATGCCATTGGGAATAGAGATCGTTGACGAACAAGGGAGGATACTGTTTGTCAGCAAAGCCATGCGTGATCTGGTTGGCGAGGACCCCGTTGGTAGAACATGTTGGACTGTGTACAAGGACGACAAGCAGCAATGCCACGATTGTGTTCTTAAGCGCGGGATCACGTTTGACGGCGTGGAAACCATCGAAAGCTGTAGTGTCCTCGGTGGACGAACATTTCTGATCAGCCATGTCGGGATGATGTATCATGGGAAAAAGGCAATGTTGGAGGTGTTTCATGATATTACCCACCGCCAGCAGGCCGAGAAAGCGCTTCGGCAGTCTGAAACCCAGTATCGTCTTCTCTTTCTGGAGAATCCGTACCCCATCTGGGTGTACGATCGTGAGACTCTCAGGTTCCTTGCAGTGAACAATGCAGCAGTCCGGCACTATGGCTATTCGAGAGATGAATTTCTGTCGATGACACTGAATGATCTTCGACCCAGCCAAGGAGCTGACGCGCTCCTGAAGAAAACCCTTGCGGACGAAACCGGGGTTGACGATGCGGGCGTATGGAAGCATCGAAAGAAAGATGGCTCCATCGCCTTTGTCGAAGCTACCATGCGTACAACGGAGTTCCTGGGAAGAGATGCGGCGATTGTTGTAGTGAATGACATCACCAGTCGCAGGCAGTCAGAGGAGAAGATCTCGATGTTCGGACACGCCATCGGCAGTATCGGCGAGGCACTGAGCATTACAGATCTGAGCAATCGTATTCTCTTTGTGAATGACGCGTTCCTCAAGACCTATGGATATACAGAACAAGAGGTCGTCGGCAAGTCCATCTCGATTGTCCGCCCTCCCAACGCGCCGCCGCCCGATCTTCCGACGATTCTTGCTCGTACTCTGCAGGGGGGCTGGCAAGGTGAGCTGATCAACCGGCGAAAAGATGGAACGGAATTTCCCATCAGCCTCTCAACATCGGTCGTCTACGATGACAAGGGACGGGCCATTGCGTTGGTGAGCGTTGCACAAGACGTCAGCCAGCAAAAGCAGCTCGAGCATCAGGTGCGGCAATCCCAAAAGATGGAAAGCATGGGAACCATGGTGGGGGGCATCTCGCATGACTTCAACAACATCCTAAACAACATCCTGGGGTTTGTATATCAGCTCAGGAAATACTCGAACGACCCGGAGAAGATCGCAAAGTACGTCGATACGATTGAAAAGTCTGCAACCCGTGGTGCAGACCTCGCAAACCAGCTCCTCTCCATCGTTCGCAAGAAGAAGCGTGATGATGAGCTGGTCAACATCAATACGTTAGTTGATGAAGTCATAGCGTTGATGCGAGAGACCTTCCCGAAGAACATCACTTTGGAAAAGACTCTGCCCTCACAGCCCCTCACAACCCTGGGCAACCATGGAGAGTTGTATCAAGCGGTACTCAATCTCTGCCTGAATGCCCGCGACGCAATGCCTGATGGTGGGATACTCACGCTGGATGTGGTCGAAAGTGTGGTTCAAGGAGAGGTTCCGCATGCAGTCGTGTCGTCATCGTTTGCGCCGGGCCAGAAGTGTATGAAGATCCAGGTTCGAGATACCGGAATCGGAATCGCCAAACCCATCCTCGACAAGATCTTTGATCCGTTCTTCACAACCAAAGATCGCGGAAAAGGGACCGGGCTTGGCCTTTCCGTGGTCTATAGCATTGTGAAGAACCACAAGGGAACAATTGCAGTCGATACAGAGGAAGGACGCGGAAGTGCATTCTCCGTCTATCTCCCGATCGCAGAAGCCAGCAAGGCCGAAAGGATAGACGAAGAAGCTAATGTGCTGCCCGAATCTTCTGTTGGGTATATTCTCCTCGTTGATGACGAAGCACCCATGCTCGAGTTGGGTAAAGAGCTTCTCGAAGATCAGGGCTACAAGGTGATGGTCGCACGCGATGGAATGGAGGCTCTTCAGATCTATCGGGAGCGTTGGAAGGAGATTGCTCTTGTAGTTCTTGATCTTGTAATGCCCAAGCTCGACGGCGGACAGACGTTCCTCGAAATGAAGAAGTCCAATCCTGCAATCAAAGCCTTCTTCTGCACGGGTTATTCGTCTGATCAAGTGATTTCATCGCTGCTCTCTGAGGAGTCTCTGTGTGCGCTGCAGAAGCCTTTCAAACCAATGGAGTTCATGAAAATGGTCAAGGGAGTGCTATCGACGTAACAGGCCACCAGCATTTCCTCGCGGTGTCAACTTCAGATTCCAAGCCCCACCTCGCTGAACCCTCATCAACCATCTGGCTAATATTCACCATCATCACTTGACACCGGGTCACTGCCCAAAGATCAAGGCCCTGTTCTCAGCCAACGGAACTGCTTTTCCCGGACTGATTCGACGGATTCCCGATTCCATCTTCTCACAGAGCACTCGCCACTGTGCTGGCATATCCTTTGACGTAGCCACCAGAGCAAGCAGCTTAACCAGGAATTGAAAGTAAATGCAAGCATTCTTTAAGCGATGTACACTCTGTGGCCGGGAATGGACCACGAGAGAAGAGTTTCTGAATGACATGACTCTTCACCTGAACGGACATCAATGGAACCGGAAAAAAGTCCAGTCCGGTGAGCTTGCAGAGGGGCTGTTGATATTCACGCACAATGTTGAGGAATGCGGTACGTCGCTTGCAGTTGCAGCATCGCAATTCCGTGAACGCAAGCGGTAGTCTGAACACCAAGGGCAGGAGCAACCATGGAAGAGAATACAGGCGCAGGCGGGATTGTTGATACGTTTGACACAGCAGAGCACTGCTCGGAGTGTGGGCACACTTGGAAGTACGATGAGCCGGCTCACTATGCCGACTGCCGCTTCTTTGTTCTGGATGAGCAGCTCGATGATGAGGAAGACGGTGGTGACAACATCGGTTGGAGGAGTTACCGGATCGCGTTGCCCTAAAGGGTTTCTCTTCCAATGTCTTCGTGAAGATTTGTAGTACAGCATAACAGAAGTAAGTCGCAGACCGCCAGTGGTAGCGAGGAGCTTCTTTAACCATTACCAAAACATCAACAGAAAGGAGATTCCCGTAATGAGAATCTACCAGAGGCATCTTGTCGCAGTATTCTGTGTTTCGCTGCTCGCCATGATTGGTGCAGAAACGGCGATGGCACAGACCCCTCTTCACATGTATGGCTACTTCTCGACCCGATTCGAGAAGACGTACGAAACGTACGGGCCGAACGGAGTCATTGACGAGGCATCGCCATCCGATTTTGCCTACCCGTACTTCAATCTCATGGGTCAGTATTCGATCAACGATCAATTCAGGGCGTTCCTGAATATCAACGGTGCGAAGGCTTCCACACTGGATCTTCGCAACTTTTGGGGCGAGTACTCAGCCTCCAGGAATCTCAACCTGAGGATAGGGAAGATCTACAGAAAGTTCGGTCTCTATAACGAGATTCTCGATGCAGTCCCTACATACTACGGGATTGAAGCTCCAGAGCTCTTCGATGCGGACCATCTTATGATTTCAAGGACCACCATGGCGATGGTGTACGGAGCTGCTGATCTCGGCCCAGGGGTGTTCTCCTACAGCGGTTCAACCGACAATGGTGAAGGCGATCCGCTTAATGCTCCGAGCAAGAACTCATTCCCGTTCTGCTATGACTTTGCGTATTCATTTGATGGCGGCAACTACACAGTCGGTACTTCGGGGTATTCCACCTTCGGCGATGCCACACCGAACGTCGCCATCAACGGCGGTTCCCCAAAGAGTGGTGTGCTGAATTGGATGGCGAAGGACAAGTTCACGGTATTCGGGGTGTACGGTGAAGCGAAAGTCAACAATCTGACACTCCAAGGCGAATACTGGACTTCTGCGCACAAAGCGGTGAGGGATACTGCGAAGGTGAAGACTGTTGTCACGAGTGCCGGCATCAGCAGCATACAACGGGAGCGCTTCCTGATCAACCCTGCAGCTCCTGGTGCCGTAAAGGGTACGAACGTGAGAACAAACGCTTCATATGTTATTCAGACCTGGTATCTTCGCGCAGGATACTCATTTGAAACCGGCATCGGAGAAATTGCACCCTACCTTCAGTGGGATTGGTACAAGAACCCTGAGACCATTGCCAACAAGACCTATGGAGGAGACGATGAAGCGGGTGTTGCCGACGATGGGATATTTAACAAGTCAACTGTTGGTGTAATCTACCGACCAACATCGGAAGTGGCTGTGAAGTTCGATCAGAGCTTCCACTTCTACAAGTTCAATGGAGAGAACGTGCGCTATCCTGAAATCCGCCTCGATTTCTCCTTCACATTCGGAATATAAACTACTCATTGAGGAGACTAGTCTCATGAAAAAGAGAATACAGAACATCTTCATGGTAACTGTCTTGCTGGTTGTGATTCTGGCAATCGGTACGACCGCCACCGTGCAGGCACAGGTCAGCATTATCGTTGCGAAGTCTTCGACACAAAAGGTCTCAAAGGAGGAAGCCAAGGACATCTTTGCCGGTGCAACCGCTGCTTGGGGAAACGGCGCAAAGATCCAGGTCATCGACCAATCGGATACCGAGGCTGGCAAGAAATTCTATGATGAATTCGTTGGAAAATCTGCAAACCAGGTTCGTCTGCAGTGGACCAAGCTCGTGTTGTCCGGGCAGGCTCAGGCTCCCAAGAAATGTGGTGATGATGAGGCTGTGCGGAAGGCTGTGGCGGAGGATCCGAACGCAATCGGGTACATCCAGAGTAATGCCATGGATGGGTCCGTGAAAGAGATCGCACGCATACAATAAGCAATCAAGACAACGCATGTGGGGACAGCGCGTAAAAGCTGTCCCCATGCACTAAAGGAGATTGGCAAATGGTACTGACATTGCGTAACAAGATTCGCGGAAGTTTCCTAGCGATCATAATCCTGCTTTCGATGTTTACACTCTTCTTCTTTCCGAGTCGACAACGAGAAGCTCTCCGAAGCAGTTTCGAGAATGACGTCGCCGGGACGGCCAAGACAGTTGCCCTTGGAGTAAGTATTGGATTGAAGAGTGGAGATCTTACGGCCGCCCAGACGGCATTCGATTTCGCGAAAGCCAATCCGAGCGTTCGCTTCGTGGCTCTTGTCAGCGATGGCAACGTCATTTCCTCCTTTCCCGACAAGATCACCCTAACGGACAACATTCTGAAGAGCGATACGCTCGTATCGAGGCGGGCACCGGTGACTACCGATGCTTTGAAAGGCGAAATCATCGTTGGTTGTTCCACGGCATCAATCGATGATGCAAGCAGCAGTCTCACCTGGACAGCAATAGCTGTCACTCTCCTATCGATCGGTTTTGGGGCGGCGTGTGCATGGTGGCTTGAACGAAGCATCAAGAAGCCGGTCCTCCAGTTGGCCGAAGGGGCTGAACGCATCGGCTCTGGAGATCTGACGGTTGCATTGGAATATAACATCAAAGACGAAATCGGCCAGCTCTACAGTGCCATTGGCGAAATGACCGAAAGACTGCATGAGACCATCGGAGGTGTTCTGACATCGAGCCGCTCGGTGGCTGATGCGTCTAGTCAGATCAGCAGCAGCACTGAGGAAATGGCAGCGGGGGCGCAGCAGCAGACAAGTCAGGCAAGTGAAGTTGCCAGTGCTG
>DPLS01000313.1:0-1427 GCA_003541875.1 Bacteroidota bacterium
CAAACTGCGGAAGGTTCTGTGGAGGCTTGGATCAAACTCTCCTCGGTAGGTGTGCTTCAGCCGATCCTCCAAAAAGGGAGTACATTCGCGACCACGACGCTTGCATTCTATGTAACTGCGGCCAACAAAGTTGGCATCAATATCGGTGGCCACAACTACATTAGCTCAGGTCCAGCAACATTCATCGCGAGCAAGTGGTACCACGTTGCGGCAACGTGGAGCGGAGGACCGAACTTCACAGTCAGGTTGTACGTTGACGGTATCCTCGATCAACAGCAAACGTTCAACCTTGCCATGCCAACAAATACTGACACGCTCTGGATTGGTCGCTACTATTCTGCGACGAGATTTACCGGTCTTATTGATGAACTCAGGCTATGGGGAAGCGAACTCACCCAGCAACAAATCGTGCGGAACATGTTTGCATCGGGCAGGTCCCTTCTCCCAAATACTAACCTTGTCGGCATCTGGAACTTTGACGGGAGTCTCAAGAATTTCAGTGCGATCACTGGTATTGATGGGTCGTTCAACAATGGTGGAACTAACAACTGTCGATTGAGTGCATTTGCCAACGAGGCAAATCCCGGCGCTCTTTCCAATTCGTTTGAAGCGTACGCAACAGTTGTGAACCATGGCGGTTCTCCGAATCCGTTCCCGTTGGGTTTCACCGTCAAGGCACCGGGGAAGAAGATCAATGACAATACAACATTTCGAGATACTATTGCAGTCTCGTCAGGCGTTACACTGACTGCCATCGAGGTTTTCATGGCAATCCGTCACACCTATTGCGGTGATCTGAATCTTACTCTGACGGCGCCGAACGGGCAGGCCAGGGACCTCTCCAGTGGAAATGGCTCGACTGGTTTGGACATTCTCACCTTCTTCAGCGATGGCTCAACTGCTCTTACGACCGCAGGATTCTTTCCCCCATGGACCAGGTACGCGGCTCCCGAAGTTGCGATGGGCAATTTTGGAGGCACGACCACCCAGGGGAACTGGATACTCACAGTTCAGGATGCTGCGGCTGGAGATACCGGCTGGCTTGCCGGTTGGGGGTTGAGGTTCAACAATGCAACAGGTGTTGGGCAGACGTCTGCCGATGTGCCGGACAAATTCGAACTCTTGCAGAACTATCCCAACCCATTCAATCCTGCTACAACCATCGAGTTCGCGATTCCAAAAGAAGCAAACGTGAATATTGGTGTGTATAATATCCTCGGTCAGTTGGTGACAACCTTGGTGAACGAGCGGAAGAAAGCAGGTTCCTACGCGATTCAATTCAATGCGAATAGCTTTACTTCGGGAACGTATTTCTACCGAATAACTGCGGGGGGATATGTGGAAACGAAGAAGATGCTCTTGCTGAAATAGGTCGATTCAATTTCTTCATATATATGACAGGGCCCCGGCCACACGGCTGGGGCTTT
>DPLS01000313.1:1762-17537 GCA_003541875.1 Bacteroidota bacterium
GTATCTTGTCTCAAACGACCGCCCGTCCAGCAGGCATGAAATAGTCCATCGTTCCTTTTCGGGAGACCTCCAAATGAATTCCAAATTGTTCTGCGCTTCTGTTGCCCTTGTGAGCTTCTGTATGTCAGTCTACGCTCAAATCCCTAATGCGGGGTTTGAGAATTGGACCGGTGGCGAGCCTGACGGGTGGGTATCGAGCAACATCAATGGGATTGTTGTCAATGTAACGCAATCTGCGGTGGCTCATTCCAACTCGTCAGCAGTTCGTGGTGCTGTTGTCCAGTTTTTTACCGGCCTTCTCGGACCCTTTGTTCAGGTCGGACCAGGAGGTCGGGGGTTTGGATACAACCAGCGGCCTGTTTCAGTCACAGGCTACTACCAGTTCTTTCCCCAGGGAGGGGACAGGTTCGGCGTTAATGTTGTCTTGTACCACGGTGGGGTTAATGGAACGCCTGTAGGCACTGCGGCGCTTGCAATCTCGCAGAGCACCTCTTCATACATTCAGTTTAATGCTCCGTTCGTCTACCATACCAGTGATATACCAGACACGTGTGTTCTGCAATTCCAGATTGTCGGCCCGGTGACAGGACCCGACTACCACCTTGGTTCGTATTTTCTGCTCGATGATCTTTCGTTTGCAGGTTCCTCTGCAGTGAACGAGCAGGGAGGAACGACGCCCGCGACTTTTGAACTTGCACAGAACTACCCCAACCCATTCAACCCGAACACAACAATCAGCTATCAACTTCCAACGCGAAGTCACGTTACACTCAAAGTGTACGACGTGCTCGGTGGTGAGGTGGCAACGGTTGTGGACGGTATTGAGCAGCCGGGATTCAAGGAGGTGCTGTGGAATGCTTCAGGCGTGGCCAGCGGCGTGTACTTCTGTAGACTACAGGCAGGCGACTTCATTGCGAGCAGGAGGCTGTTGCTGTTGAAGTAGCCGTTGGTTTTCCGCGGTTCATGGGGCGCCCTTGAAAGAAGAGGTGCCCCTTTTTGTTGCTCGTGAGACATCCACGCGGAAGTTGCGAATCGTGACCGCATACGGTGAGAAATAGCCACTCTGTCGGATTGCTTTAATCTCAGATTTCCTCTACCTTTTTCGCAGAGCTTGCTGACGCAAGACAAATGAGTTGAACTCCATTTGACGGAATGGAGGAGTGCACCCGCAGGGAATGATGCAAGTTGGCAAGTTCCCCTGCGGGTTTTGTTATGGTGGCCTGTCCTCCTATTGAGCTGCTATGAGCCTTGCAGATCAGATACTTGCAATCAACGAAGCCATCCAGAAACACATGCGCGATCACGCGGCTCGTGTGATGACTGCAGATGAAAGTGCAGGTGTTGTGTGCTCCGCCGGGATTCTCAATCCCGGGCAGGGGCCACAAGATGCGCCTGGGTTTACCTTCCGACAATTCTTGCGGGATGTGCGTGACCAATACGGGTATGAAGCACTATTCCAGTTGCTCGGGGCCAAGCAGAAGGACAACAAGCCGGGGGGTCACTACATTCTGCTGCGGTTCGATCCTCCCCCCAGAGAAAAAGTCGATGAGCTTCTAAAGACGAAAATCATCAAGCTAACGAATCAGCCAAAGCAGGCTGACTCGGTTTCTCCGCCTGACTATCTTCAAGACGGTCTGAATGTTGTGTTCGTCGGAACTTCTGTTGGTGAGGAGTCCGCCAAACGAGAACACTACTATTCCGATCCGCACAACCGGTTTTGGGATTTGGTGAATCAATCGGAGCTTGTGAGCAACATGGTTGGTGCGGAGAATGACCATTTAGTCCTCGATGAAAAGTGCGGACTAACCGAACTTGTGAAGAAAAAGGTCTCAAGCTCTGACTTCAATTTGAAGGCGGCTGACTTTGACGTTGGAGGGTTCACTCAGAAGATTGAGAGGTGCAAACCGAAGGTTGTCGCATTCAATGGAAAGCGGGCATACAAGGAAGTGTTCAAGAAGGACCCGAAAGACTACGGGCTCGCCGATGAGATCGTCGGTGACTCCTATGTGTGGGTGCTGCCCTCAAGCAGTGGGACCGACACATCCATGACGTTCGAGAAGAAGCTCCATTGGTACAAGAAACTCAAAGCAACTCTGAGAACTGTTTGACCATACTGAATAGTGCAACGTCTGCATTGCTCCACCCATGACCCTCTCTCACAACGAGACCTTTTCCCGTGTTTTCATCGACAAGTCACTTGAGTTCAGCGAGTGGGATTTGCTTGATGACAGGCAAGTTCAATTCAAACTGCACACCAAGAACGGACGCGCTGACCATCTTCTCAAGGATAGCTTGGGACGGATTATCTGCGCGCACTCGATGTTGCATAGAGTGTTTGAGGGAGAACTATGAACCGCTTTGGACTCAGGTTTCGCGAAGGTGACGTTACGAAATGGTCTTCTCGCTACAACTACACGCGCAATCCAATCATTGAAGATCAAATTGTACCCCGCGTTGCGGAAGCAGGCTACTTAACCAAACCTGATTTCCTGACCATCTGCCGCTGGAAGACGCCGCGCTCGCAGAATCGTTGTGCAAACAACTCGCCTGAGTTCGTCGAATCAGTCAGCAAGATAGCACTTTCAACCTCCAACGAACAGTTGCGAATTGAGATTTGGACATTACTGAACGGTGTGAACTGGCCTACCGCCAGCACACTCTTGTATTGGCTCCACGAGGAAGAGTATCCCATTCTCGACTTCCGCGCTTTGTGGTCTCTGGGATATGCCAAGCCGCCAAAGTATGATTTTTCCTTCTGGTCGGACTACGTTGACTACTGCCGAAAACTTGCACGCAAGTGTGGCGTTAAAGTACGCACTCTCGACCGTGCGCTGTGGCAGTATTCGAGCGAGAAGCAAAGAAGCTGAGATTGCATAGAGCATTCAATGGGGAGTTGTGAGCCATTTGATATTCGTCCGGAGAGGAGGATGTTGAATAACAATTTTGTGCATGGGATATTCCAAATTATAGAAAATACTCATAGGGGCGAGGTCACCTCGCCCCTACACGGAATGATTGGATATTGATGAGGAGGTGCGCGCGACTGGACAAGACTCACAGGATCATCAAGGTTGAATTCTTGGTGCTTGCCTTCACTGAGCGAGTTTTGTATATTGTTCGGGGTTGCAGGACGCTTAGCTCAGTTGGTTCAGAGCGTACGCCTCACACGCGTAAGGTCGCTGGTTCGACCCCAGCAGCGTCCACACTGATCAAGTAAAAATCAGGTCCCGACAGAGAAGTCGGGATCCTCAATTTGGCAGCCACTCACTTTGTTCGGGGGCCGAATTGGGAATATGATTCACCCTTTAATCCTGCCCCGCGAGGCAGGGAAGGGAATGAGAAATGCAGATTGTAAGTTCAGATTACGGATTGAAGACTTCGAAACCTCCATCCTATTCAACAGGACCGGAGGTTTTTTTATGTCCACTCAGCACTGAAGATCCGATATGAGAAAACTCAAAGCAAAGATTATGGATGCCGTGGGCCTGGAGCGAACGCTCACTCGCCTGTCGCATGAGATCATTGAAAAGAACAAGGGGGCAGGCAACCTCGTGATTGTCGGGATCAAGACTCGTGGTGCAATTATCGCCCAGCGCATCACGAAAAGAATCGAAGAGATCGAGCAGACCAAGCTCAATATCGGCTTGCTCGATATTACACTCTACCGTGATGATCTTCTCGGGAAGCTGGAGCAGCCGGAGTTCAAAGGGACGGATATTATTTTCAGCATTGCAGGGAAGGATGTTATCCTGGTCGATGATGTGTTGTTCACCGGGAGAACTATTCGCGCCGCTCTTGATGAGTTGATCGACTTGGGGCGGCCGAACACAATCCAGCTCGCGGTGCTCATAGATCGTGGTCACCGGCAACTGCCCGTCAAGGCCGATTTTGTCGGCAAGAATGTTCCAACATCAATCGATGAATCCATCCGCGTGCATCTGAAAGAGACTGACGGCCACGATGAAGTATTGTTGATGCATCCTGAAACACAAGCATGAGATGACCCTATGCCACTAGAAAGCAGACATCTCCTCGGACTGCAGGGAATGTCACAACCAGATATCCAGCTTATTCTCGACACCGCCATATCGTTTCGCGAAGTTCTTGAACGTCCGATCAAGAAGGTCCCGCCGCTTCAGGGGAAGACGATTGCCAACATGTTCTTCGAGAACTCGACGCGGACCCGGTTCTCATTCGAGTTGGCCGAGCGGCGACTTTCTGCTGACGTGTTGGGATTTCAGGCGAGCGGCACAAGCGTGGCAAAAGGAGAGACACTGAAGGATACCGCACGCAATATCGAGGCAATGAAAGTCGATATGGTGGTAATGCGACATTCTGCTTCCGGTGCGCCTCACTATCTGTCGCAAGTGATCAACGCAAATGTCATCAACGCCGGCGACGGTTCGCACGAACATCCTACGCAAGCCCTGCTTGACATGTACACGATCAGAGAGAAACTTGGCAAGTTGGATGGATTGCATGTGTGTATTGTTGGAGATATCGCTCACAGCCGTGTGGCGCGCTCGAACATCTACGGACTCAAGACCATGGGAGCAAAGGTGTCAGTCTGTGGACCGGCTACGTTGATGCCGCGTGGAATCGAGAAACTTGGGGTGGATGTGTATCACCACATTGATGATATCATTCCACACGTTGATGTGTTGAACGTCCTCCGCATCCAGCTCGAACGGGATGCGGGCAGGCTGTTTCCCACGATACGTGAGTTTCACAACTACTACGGGATCACGAGGCAGCGGCTTGAACGATCCCCGAAGCCAATCACGATCATGCATCCGGGTCCCATCAACCGTGATGTGGAAATCTCTGCAGACGTGGCTGACAGTGAACACTCGGTAATT
Organism: Bacteroidota bacterium; assembly: GCA_003541875.1. GTDB lineage: Bacteria > Bacteroidota > Ignavibacteria > UBA10030 > UBA6906 > UBA11986. The sequence continues at coordinate 6,622 of DPLS01000313.1, forward strand.
CTCCAGCAGGTACTGAACGGTGTGGCGATACGGATGGCGGTGCTCTATCTCCTGGCAACCAGAAACTAGTATACGGAAAGACAACGATGCGACTATTGCTCAAAGGCGGACGGGTAATTGACCCCGTAACGGTACGCGATGAAAGTCTCGATCTCCTTCTTATTGATGGGAAGATAGAGAAATTGGGGAGGACGCTCACGTCAACCTCAGTTGAAGTGATTGATTTGAAGGGGAAGATCATTGCTCCCGGATTCATCGACATGCATGTCCACCTTCGTGAACCTGGCTTTGAGCACAAGGAAACTATTCTGACGGGATGCACTGCAGCTGCCGCAGGTGGGTTCACGGCGGTTTGCTGCATGCCGAACACGAATCCGCCCATCGACGATGAATCGGTTGTCAGGTTTATTCAAAACAAAGCGAAGGTTGCGCTCAGCGGCCTAGTTGATGTATATCCGATTGCTGCAGTAACTCAAGGGCGGAAAGGAGAGCATCTTGCTCCGTTGGCTGAGCTCTCGGCGGCGGGAGTCGTTGCGTTCAGCGATGACGGCGACCCTGTGTTCGATGCCGAGCTGATGCGGCGGGCGCTTGAGTATGCAGCGATGTACAAGAGGCCCATCATCCAACATGCGCAAGATCTGCCAATGACGAAAGGTGGCGTGATGAATGAGGGTTTCACCTCAACAGAACTTGGTCTTGCTGGCATGCCACCGATTGCGGAAGACGTCATGGTTTCAAGAGACATTGCTCTGACCGACTACACGGGGGCACAGTATCATGTTGCCCATATGAGCACGGCGGGTGCAACAGAACTTGTCCGTCGGGCGAAGGCACGGGGCCTCAATGTGACCAGCGAGGCCACCCCACATCATTTCACGCTGACGGATGACGCGGTTCGATCATACGACACGAATACCAAGATGAACCCGCCGCTTCGCACACGCGAGGATATCGAAGCCGTACGAAAAGGACTTCAGGACGGGACCATTGATGTTATCGCAACCGATCATGCGCCTCATTCATACGATGAGAAGCAAGTCGAATTCCAGGCCGCTCCGTTCGGGATCGTGGGTCTGGAGACGGCAATCGGGTTGTCGGTAACTGAGTTGGTGCAAAAGGGAGTTCTTTCGTTCTACCAGCTCGTCGAAAAGTTCTCGGTTAACCCGCGGCGTATCCTGCATCTTCCCCAAATCCAGATTGAAGAAGGAGAGCCGGCTAATCTTACTATCTTCGATCCGTTAGCAGAGTGGACGGTTGATCCGTCGACTTTCAAGTCCAAGTCCAAGAACACGCCTTTTAGCGGTTTTCGCCTCACTGGGCGATCAGTTGGAGTGATCAACAATGGACAAGTCTACTGGTCGTAAGGACGTCTCATCTTCGTCCTCAATACTGGACGGATGAATACGTTCTACTACACAGAAGTAGACTCCTACCTTCCGGTTTTCTGCATTTTCCTTCCCGATTTCATACTGCCTGCCTAATCGCTCGCTGGCACATGCTTTGAACTTCAGTGAAGCTGAAGGAAGTGCCAAAAGATTCTGGAGGTTCAATCGTGAAAGCTACCATACTTCTTTTCGTTCTTAGCCCCCTGCTCTTCGTGGGCTGCGAGAATGTTGCCGCACCAGACTTTGTCCCGCCTGCGCCGCCGTCGGGACTCTACACGGAAACCGGTGATAATTTTATTGAATTGCTCTGGAACGTCAACTTTGAGGCGGATGTTGCGGGCTACAACGTCTTCGCAAGTGCAACCTATAACGGCCGATATGAGCTCATTGGTTCAACGCATTCGCCGCACTTCAACGATACGGGGGCAAGGAATGGCAGCACATATTACTATGCTGTGACCGCATACGACTACAACGGGAATGAAAGTGACCTGAGCCGCGACGTGGTATATGATGTTCCGCGTCCAGAAGGCTACAATATTATTTTGACGAACTACAGGCAGGCCCCGTCGAATGCGGGATACGATTTCTCGGAATACACCGTTCGTGCCTTCAATGATCATTATACCGACATGTACTTCGAGTACTACAACGGCGAGTACTACATGAACGTGGCCACCGATACCGACATCCAGGATGTCGGGCCGACGAGCTCCCTACTCGAACTGCGGCAGGCACCGACCGCGGGTTGGTCATCGACTCATGACGTGAGGTTGCGTGTCGGACACACCTATGTCGTGTGGACGTGGGATGATCATTACGCAAAGTTCAGAGTCACGGGCCTGTCTTCGGGCCGTGTTGTGTTTGATTGGGCGTATCAGTTGCAGGTGTCCAACCCAATGCTCAGGCCAATCGCCAAGGGTGGTGGCGGAAGACAAACGGTAGTGGCGGTAGTGGAGCACTGAGCAGCCTTGCCGCTGGAAGTGGGGTTGGATGTGTTGAAAGGTGAAATAACAGTGGAGAGCTCGGACAATGCTCGGACGGTTTCGATTGTGGCCGAAAGAGTGGCGCCCATGTCCATTGCCAAACAAGGAGGAGGCTTCAATGAAATCGAGCTTAAGATGGTGTTCGATTGTACTTCTGAGCTTCATGTCCCTTTTCGAATTCGAAACTCTGCCGGCCTCGGCGCAAGGACGCACTTACGGAAACACTCGTGACGGTGGAAGCAAGAATGGTGAGGGAGTCTCACTGGATTCTGCCCCAGTTCTCGATGAAAGCAGGCACATTGGTCGGACAAGACCAACCGACCCAGTCATCACACCGGCGTCAAAGGCTCCGACGGAGGTGTATCGGGCAGATCCTCAGGAGCCCATTCCGTCCGCGGAACACGCGCCCATGCCCCCGCCGTCCTTGCGACCAACGCCTCGTCCTCATGTTCCTCGAGATCGGCACCCTCAAGTCATCGGGGAGGGAGGGGGGAATTGTGGTGGTGGTCTCATCGTCGAGACGATCGATCCGCCGGAAGGCTTGTGGATTCGAGAAGGCATCAGTTTTGGAAAGGATGTGACCCTCGCGGATTCCCATCTGATGCCTGACTATTCAGGGTTTGACTTCTCGGAAACATTGAAGAGGCCGTTTGATCATCCCCTTGCCGACATGTTTGTTGAACAAGAAGATGGCGAACTAATGATGATGGTCTGGGAAGATACCGAGATCATGGATATTGGATTGGTTGGAGTTCCTTCGGTCGCGATCTATGTGCCACGAATGGACTGGTCGCCGACTCACTCAGTGAGACTTTTCATCGGTCACGAGTACGTTGTGCGGACATGGGATCATCACTATGCGAGGTTCTACGTCGCCGTCCTTCTGGACAACAGGGTATCATTTGATTGGGCATATCAACACGCAAAGGATACTGACTGGAACGGCCCCGTGGCGGTGATGAGAGATTTCACCCAGGGCAAGTTCGGACATTGAAGCAGAAAAGGCCCTGCCGTTGGTTGTGGGTTGATTCGAGCAGAGGCAAGGCAACCGCGATGGAGAATCAGGTAGTGTTTCGCCGGTTTAATGGTGGCCGGACGTTACGCGCCTTTCTCCATCGTCGGTTTATTGACTTTTGCAATCTTATGGTTTACTTTTGCTGGTGCATACCCGCATGAAAATTCGATCACGTATAGTCCTTTCCCTGCTGGCAGTCTTCGCGCATGTGCTCGCTGCCTCCGGGAACCCTGCCTTGGGTCAGGGAATCACACGGGACTCATTGGGTGGCTCCAAATCGGAGTATGGGGCGATCCTCGATGATGTGGAGGTTGGTATATCAACCTCCAATGTCGGACTTCTTGCCAAGCACTTTGCGCCGCAAGTTGGTATTAATCTGCGCGGCGACGAGAACGGAACCTTCAGTTCCAATCAAGCATATTATGTTCTTATGAAATTCTTCAGAACGAGGAAATTTGCACGACTACAGTTCTCTACGGTCGGTGCGTCTGATTCAAACCCCTATGCCACTGGCGGCGTGGAATTCATGTACAAAGGTGCCAAAGCACGTGCGCAGGTCTATGTTGCATTGATGATTGAGGGCAGGAAGCATGTCATCACGCAACTTTCTATCTACTAACCCTACGTGTAGATGAATAGAGTGCAGTCTCGTTTCGCAACCAGTTTCTCCCTTAAAGGACGGTCTCACACAACGAGGATCGTCTTTTTTGCTTCGGCACTTCTTGTGCTTTCGTTTCTCGCAGAGTTCATGTTTGCGCGGTATGTGGAGAACAACTGGGAGAAAGTTGCTGAACAGAGGAGCCGCGACCACCTTCAGCAGGCGGTTCGCGCGTTCAGTGATGTGCAACGCGAGGTGCGCCGGGTTGGTACGGAGACTGCTCAGCACCCGACAGTGCGTGCTGTGCTCAGCGACCCAAGCAGAGATAGGCGTGAGTTGTTCGAACTGGTCTCAAGGTTTGCCAGTGAGCATGATGTCGGGATCGAAGTATATACCGCGCAGGCAAGGTTGGTCTGCTGGCATGGTTCCAGTGAGCCATCGCATCAACGGGAGATCGAGGTTGCCCTTGGAGGCAAACTGGTTTCTTTTGTTACGCGTTCGCAAGTCTTCACACAGTTGTTCGTAGCTACTCCAGTCTGGTCACGGGGAAAGATTCTTGGAGTCGTGCTTGTCCGCCGGACTGTCGATCTCAACTATCCCCTCAATAATAGGGTTGTGATGAACACGGGACTTGCGGAACAACTTACCCGTGACCTTGGTGTTCAAGTTGTGTATGACTTCTCGCCTGATGCGTCAGCGTCCAAGGACGGACGATATTCGTCGGCTGAACTCATTGGCATCGATAGCAGCAAAGTCGGCGTGGTGAGTGTTGCCCATCTCGCACGAAATGCTTATCTCGAAAGTGTTGGCGGCTCCTTCCACATTCTCAACGTGATACTGTGGTTGGTACTGATCGGATTCGCTTGCACAGTGTTAGGCATTCGCATTGCGACGATCCGGTCTGTGCTCGTGCGTGGCGTTGCTGCTACCGTGCTGATCTGGTTCGTTCGCTTTGTGCTCGTTTGGTTTGACCTGCCTTCCTCTATTTTGCAAACAGGTGTATTCGACCCGGGGTTTTTCGCATCAACGTTTGGCAACGGACTTGCAAAATCGGTTGGCGAGATGTTCCTCACGACATGTGCGCTCTTTGTCAACACGGCCATCGTTGGACGATTTGTTGTGGAGAACGGCTGGCGTACGTCGCCGCGGTGGCTCAAGCGGCATTTTGTCGTTCGGTGGCTGCTTGTTGCTGCTGTTGCTGTCTTGATGTTCCTCCTGTTGCGCGGCTATGCCGCGACAATCAGGAGCGCAGTTTTCGATTCGACACTTCAGTACAATGATCCTGCGATGATCTTGCCTTCCTTTGAGCTTGCAACGATGGTTGCGAGCCTTTTTTTGTTAAGCTTCTGTCTGGTCGCTGTGGTCGTCGGGCTCACCTCCTCTGCATTCACCTTGCTCGCCGGTTGCGCCACACATGGCAATAGATCAATATGGTTTGTTCTGGCAGGCGTCTATGCTGTTGCCGCAATGCTTGGCGGAATTGAATTGGCAAGTCCACTGGTGTCGCTGCCATTTCGGTTGTTCTTCGCAGCCAGTGCATTGGGCATCACCTACTATTTGCACCGACAGGCTATCCGTGGAGAATCAATTATTTCACTGCAGACACTTTTGCTGACGTTTGCCTTCTGCGCCGTGTTCTTTTATCCTGTTCTCGATGCCAATGTTCATGACCGTGACCACAATCGGATTGAGGCATATGCTCAGCAAGTAATCAGACCTGCTGATAGCTGGCTGAAGTTCGTTCTTGACGAGGCGCTGCAGGAATTTCTGTCGAACGAGACGATCAGTACGCTTGCCAACGGGGATGCAAATGCAGTTGATCGTCTGGCCTTTGATCGCTGGGCTCGAAGCACTGCAGCCCGGGAAGGTTACAGTTGCATTTTCGCTCTGACAGACTCTTCAGGATATGAACTCAGCCGATTCATGATTGGCGGCGAGGCCTCCATGGAAATGTACCACAATCTCCTGCAGGATGTACCAAAGCGGAAATCCATTGTTGTTCATGAGAATGTAACTGGCGTAAATACGATACGGGTGTATTCAGGATCGATACCGATTGTGACAGGCGGCGATGGCGTTCTTGCATACGGACATGTGGTGCTTGCTGCGAGCCAACAATCACTGTTCAGAGGGGAATCCCCTTCGGTTTTGAGGAGTCAACCGCAAGAACTCCTGGAGACGTTCCACCGTCCGGCGGTTGTGTCCGAGTTTCATGACGGGCAATTAGTGACCTCGACCGGCTCCTTGTTGCCGATCGGGTACCAGCTTCCCGCGACTGTTAAAGCACGACTTTCGGATTCAACCCAACGTTCATTCTGGAGTGAAGAACGGATCGACGGCACTGTGTGCGAAACATTTTACATCAAACGTTCGTTGACAAATAATCAGGTCGTTGCATTGAGTATGCCGGAACTTGGTTTGTCGTGGCACCTTGTCGGGATGGTGAAGGTTGTAGTGTACTATGCAATCGTCGTACTTATGCTAGTCATCGGGTTCCTCGTCGTCCAATGGGTGAGGGGACATCGCTATGAGTTCACGTTTAGGGACAAGCTGTTGGGGGCACTGTTGGTCACAGCGCTGGCTCCACTCATCGTCATGGCGACCTATGGCAGGCAGTATGCGAATGACCGTTTGTTGGAAGAGACGGCAAACCGCCTTGAACAAGAAACTGCTACGCTGGCAGCGAGCATCGAGCAACGCCTGCAGGGAGAAGAAGGCATTGTGCAGGAAGCGCTGAGCCGGGACGAGATAGATCGCCTGGCAACCGAGGCGGGGACGGATTTCAATCTCTATGTGGGGAACCAACTCCAGGCAAGCAGCAGGCCAGAGTTGTACGACGCAGAAGTTCTTGACAAACGGCTGAGCGGATTGGCGTTCGCTAACACTGTGCTTGGAGGGAAGCGGTTCTACCTGGAAACTGAGACCATCGGTTCGTATCGTTATGCAGTTGGCTATCGCCCTTTGGTCAGCGGAAGGGATAGAATCGCCGGCATCGTTTCGGTCCCGACGCTTTATCGTATCGAAGAGGTTGAAGAGGAGATCTCGCTCCAGAATGCACTTATCTTCGGTGTGTACGCTGTTGTCCTTCTTGCCATCGTCATCATTGCGGCAACGTTTGCCAATCGCATTGCTGCGCCAATTCATAAACTCACGCTGGCTACCAAACGCGTTGCGCGAGGCGATCAGCACGTTACAGTAGGTGTGAAAGGTGCGGATGGGGAGATCGGCGAGCTCATCCGATCGTTTGAAGCTATGACCGAGGAACTTGCCCGCGGTCGTGATGAGTTGGTCAGGTTCGAACGTGAGCTTGCGTGGAAAGAAATGGCGAAGCAAGTGGCTCACGAAATCAAGAACCCCCTGACTCCAATGAAACTCTCGATTCAGCACTTACGGCAAACGTACCTGGACAGGGTACCGAATTTCGGTCAGGTGTTCGACGATGTGAGCAGGACGATCATCGAACAGATAGACGCACTCAGCAGAATTGCTGGAGAGTTTGCCCGGTTTGCCCGGATGCCGAAGCCTACCCTCGTCTCTGTTGATGTGAATGCGGTCCTTCGGGAGGCCGTCCTTCTTTTTGACAAGGATCCTAACCTTCGGTTTGAACTCCAGTTGGGTGATGAGCTTCCCCCCGTGAGGTCCGATCGCGAGGAACTACGAAGAGTATTCATCAACATTATCAGGAACGGCGTTCAGGCTATGAACAACTCCGGGCTCCTGCAAATTCACTCATGGAGCGACCTCGGGAGAACGCTCGTCGTCCTTAAGGATGAGGGGACAGGCATGTCCGAAGAGGTCAAGCGGAAACTCTTCCAGCCCAATTTTTCCACTAAAACAGATGGCATGGGTCTCGGACTTGCCATCACGAAAAAGACGATCGACGATCTTGGTGGATCAATCGTTGTCGAGAGCGAAGTGGGGAAGGGGACCACGGTGACGATCATACTCCCCAACGAGCAGTAACAGCTGAACATTTCTTTCCGCAATGAACATTATCTCTTCCCGCCTCCTTCGGTCGTCCGGTTTGGTTACATTCGGAATAAGTACGCGCCAAGGAGGCGTAAGCCCTGAACCCCTGCGCATGAACCTGTCGTTCAATGTTGGCGATGCCAAAGAAAACGTGGAACAGAACCGCTACTTGTTTGCTCAGGCTTTGGGATTTGAAGTTGACCGGTTGGCCATTCCAATGCAGATCCACAGCAATGTCGTGAAGCGTGCCGATATTCCGGGGAGCTACTCATCTTGCGATGGACTCGTGACTGATGTGCCGGACGTTTACCTGTGTGTCAGCGTTGCCGATTGCATTCCAATCTTTCTTATGGACGTTGATCAAAAAGCAGCTGCAGCAATTCACGCTGGGTGGCGAGGGACAGCGGCGAGAATTTCAGAAAGTGGAGTAGAGATGCTTGTTGATGAGTTCCGGTGTCGGCCTGAACGCATGGTTGCATTTGTTGGACCGGGTGCGGGCAAGTGTTGCTATTCCGTGGGGGAGGACGTAGCAACGAAATTCTCTCAGGAATTCGTCCGAGAGGAACGTGGAAAAATTTATGTGGATCTCAAAGCTGCAAACGTATCTCAGCTGCTTGATATGGGATTGTCGCGGGAAATGATTGAAGTGAGTCCCTATTGCACTATTGACGAGCGGAACCTGTTGCATTCGTACCGGCGTGATGGGGCACGTTCCGGGAGAATGATGGGAGTGATCGGATTGAAGACTGACCCAGTGCGTTGATTTTCAGACCGATATTGGTTAGATTGAACTACATTTGACCTAAAAGAAACCAATCATGTGTGGAATAGTCGGGTATATCGGTCCCAGGAATTGCGTTCCCATCATCCTTGAGGGATTGAAGCGGCTCGAGTATCGCGGGTACGATTCTGCAGGTATTGCCATCGTGAACAATGGCCGGATCACGATCGAAAAACGCGCAGGTAAAGTGATTGACCTTGTGAACAAAATCGGCTCGAACAACGGGAAGTTCGCTGCAACGCTTGGCATGGGTCATACTCGCTGGGCAACGCATGGTGAGCCGAATGACGTCAATGCACATCCGCATTTTGACCTCGACAAGGAAATCAGCATCATCCACAACGGCATCATCGAGAACTATCAGGCTATAAAGACAAAGCTACTCCGCGAAGGCCACACCTTTGTGAGTGCAACCGATACGGAGGTGCTGGCTCATCTCATCGGGGAAATGTACAAGAAGACTGGCAGTCTTTCTGCGGCGGTCCGTTATGCGTTAGCGGAGATTGAAGGCACCTACGGCCTTGTGGTTCTTTCGACACATGAGCCTGACAAGATCGTTGCTGCACGCAAGGGAAGTCCGCTGATTCTCGGTATTGGCGATGGTGAGAATTTTGTCGCTTCAGATGCCTCAGCAATTATTGAGCACACCCGACAGGTTGTGTACCTTGAGGATGGTGAAGTTGCGGAGATCACCACATCGGGATTTCGGACGATGACCATAGATGACGTGGCCACGCAGAAGGTGATCCAGGAGGTCACATTTGAGCTGTCGCAAATTGAACGCGGTGGTTACGATCATTTCATGCTGAAAGAGATCCACGAGCAGCCGGAGACCATCCGGAATGCGATGCGCGGACGGCTGATGGTGGAAGAAGGGGACGTGAAGCTTGGCGGCCTGAGCCATGTTATGGACAAGCTTGTCAATGCACGCCGGATTATCATAACGGCATGTGGTACATCGTGGCATGCCGGGTTGGTGGGCGAGTACATGCTCGAACAGATTGCGAAGATTCCGACCGAGGTCGAGTATGCCTCAGAATTCCGTTATCGCAATCCGATCGTTGGCGAAGGGGATGTTCTCTTCCTTATCAGCCAGAGTGGTGAAACGGCCGATACGTTGGCTGCGCTCCGGGAGGCAAAGGGAAAAGGCGCGACGGTTCTCGGTATTGTCAATGTCGTCGGCAGCAGCATTGCTCGCGAATCCGATGGCGGTGTGTACGTCCATGCCGGTCCGGAGATTGGGGTGGCTTCCACCAAAGCGTTCACTTCTCAATTGACAGTGCTGGCGCTCATTACTCTTATGCTTGCCCGCGCGAAAGGGATGAGCAAGGCAGACGGACAGGTGTTGGCGCGGGAACTTGACACGCTTCCGTCCAAAGTTGCCCGAATCCTTGAGGATACAACCAGTGTGAGAGCCCTGGCTCGTGAATTCAAGAACACGAAGAACTTCCTGTACCTCGGCAGGGGTTCCAACTTTCCCGTGGCTTTGGAAGGCGCACTGAAGCTCAAGGAAATCTCCTACATCCATGCAGAAGGCTATCCGGCGGCCGAAATGAAACACGGTCCCATTGCCTTGATTGACGAGAACATGCCGGTAGTAGTGGTTGTGCCGCGAGATGGCATCTACGATAAGGTGGTAAGCAACATACAGGAAGTGCGTGCGCGTCGCGGACGCATTGTTGCTGTGGCCAACGAGGACGACAATGACATCGACTCGATGGCTGAGTTTGTTATTCGCGTGCCGAGGACGTATGGCTTCTTTGGTCCAATACTGAACATCATCCCCCTGCAGCTACTCTCCTATTATATTGCTGTTGAGCGGGGAACGAACGTTGACCAACCTCGCAACCTGGCAAAGAGCGTTACGGTGGAATAGGGCGAAACGCCAGACCGGTGAAACTATCTCCTGCATTTCATTCATGATTCGAAGGAAACGCACATGAAAACTGAAACCCGGTTCAAGCCGACCGAATGGGCGCTGATTCTCGGCGCTTCGAGCGGCTTTGGTGGAGCAACGGCTCTAGAACTGGCCCGACGGGGCATGAACATCATCGGGGTTCATCTGGACCGTCAGGCAACGATGCCCAACGTCGACCGCATCGTCAAGGAGATTCAGCACATTGGCTGCAAGGCCATGTTCTACAATATCAATGCCGCTGACGCAATCAAGCGCAACGAGACG
>DPLS01000313.1:17851-18549 GCA_003541875.1 Bacteroidota bacterium
TTTCATTCTCTTGCGTTCGGCACGCTGAAACCTTTCATCACGAAAAATCCTGACGAAGGCCTCACTCAGGCCCAGATGGAGATGACGTTGGATGTCATGGCGAATAGCGTTGTGTATTGGACGCAGGGTCTCGTTTCTCGAAATCTCTTGAGAAAGGGTGGACGTATCTTCGGCATGACGAGTTCGGGTGGACACTCGGTGTTGCCGAGCTACGGTGCAGTGTCTGCTGCCAAGGCTGCTCTTGAGTCTCATATCCGGCAGCTTGCCATGGAGCTTGGGTCAATGGAGATTACGGCAAACGCAATTCTTGCCGGAGTCACTGACACGCCGGCGTTGCGCAAGATTCCAGGGAACCAGCACATGCTCGATATCGCGAGAAAGAAGAACCCGACCGGACGGCTGACCACTCCTGAAGATGTCGCGAAAGTTGTTGCTCTGCTGTCAGAAGATACCGCCGGGTTTGTCTCCGGGAATGTCATCGCTGTTGATGGTGGCGAAGATATTGTGAGTTACGTGGGGCAAAAAGGTTAGTTTCAGTATGTAGTACATTCGTTTTCCACCCTGTAAGAAAAGAATATAACTATGACAGAATTTGGAATGACCGAAGAGCACAAGATGCTCAGGGATATGGTGCGTGATTTCGTCAATACCGAAATCAAACCAGTTGCCAAGAAGATTGATGAGGACGAGCAAATCCC
>DPLS01000246.1 GCA_003541875.1 Bacteroidota bacterium
AGGCGCGTCTGATCGTTTCCCATCAGGGCGTATATGGTGGCTACACTCTCGCAATGAACCCCAGCGAGATCACGGTTTCGCGTATCATCAATGTCATCGAAGGCAACATGCCGATGATCGCGCAGTGCATGGTTGAAGGACCCGGCAGTTGTGATGTGTTTGATGTCTGCACGATCAAATCTCCGTTGCACAAGGTGCAGGCAAACATCGATCGAGCCTTTGAAAGCATGACGCTTTCAGAGATTGTGTGATGACACTGAAGATTCCAATCTATCTCGACAACCACTCGACAACCAAAGTCGATCCGAAGGTTGTTGAAGCAATGTTGCCTTACTTCAGCGAGAACTACGGCAATGCCGCGAGCAGGCAGCATGAGTTCGGCTGGAAGGCGGAAGCGGCTGTTGAGAATGCACGAAAGCAGATCGCACGGCTTGTCGGAGCGGAGAACCCTGAGATTGTCTTCACGAGTGGGGGAACAGAATCAATCAATTTGGCGCTGAAAGGTGTCGCCGAAGCTTACGCCTCAAAACGCAATCACATTATCACCGCGACGACCGAACACAAAGCCGTCCTTGACACGTGCGCACGACTCGAGGAACACGGTTTCGAGATCACATATCTGCCGGTTGACACCGCAGGGCTCATCAGCGTTGCAGATCTGAAAAATGCAATCACGAACAAGACAATCCTTGTCACGATCATGTTGGCGAACAACGAGATTGGAACGATTGCACCAATTGCTGAGATTGGGGCGGTGTGTCGTGGTGCAGGAATTTTCTTTCATGCCGATGCGACCCAGGCCACCGGAAAGATTCCGGTGAACGTTGTGGAAATGAACGTGGATCTCATGTCGTTCAGTGCACACAAGATGTACGGACCGAAAGGTGTTGGTGCACTCTATGTCCGTGCAAATCGTCCGAAGGTCAACCTCACAGCCCTGATCGATGGAGGGGGGCACGAACGAGGAATGCGTTCTGGCACGCTCAACGTTCCTGCGATTGTGGGATTTGGCAAAGCAGCGGCACTGGCACAAGAGAATATGAGCATGGAGGCGAAACGCGTGGCAGCATTCCGCGATGAACTTGAGAGTGGAATTACCTCACAGTTTGATGAAGTGATGGTGAACGGGAATCAGGCTCACCGTTTGCCTAACAATTCAAATATGACCTTCAAAGGCGTGAATGCAGACAGACTGATTCTTGATATGAAAGACATCGCAGTATCATCCGGTTCCGCATGCAGTTCCGCCTCGCCGGAGCCATCCCACGTTCTGCGTGCAATCGGTTTGGGCGATGAAGACGTTCTTTCATCAATCAGGTTTGGACTAGGAAGGTTCACAACGGCCGAAGAGATTGACTACACAATCAACAGAGTAGTGCAGACTATGAAGGCGGCTCGAGAGAAGTCACTGCAACTTGCTCATCCCTAATCACTCAACCTTGACAACCATGAAACAACTTGAATACGTTTTGGCGAATGAAACAGAGGTGCTTACATTTCTGAAGTCGAAGTACCCACTCTATCATCTTTCCAATGTCTTCTTCAGAGATATCCAGTATGGCATCCAGACTTTCTTCTTCAGGAAGAAAATGTCTGTTGGTTATACTGAGGCGGAAAAGATTGCCCGGGCCTTTGTTGCTCAACTTGAAAAGAAGAAGACACTGAATCCAATCGATCAGCAGAGTTGGGTGCTGAACCATCCGGAGTTCAGGAAGCCATCGGTTGCTCCCGCGGTTCCACCAAAGCCTGCTGCAAAACCAGTTGGCACTGCCCCCGCGGTTCAGGGTGCCGCGGCTGCAACACCTGCTGCAACGAAACCGTCCCTGCCGCCTATCAATCGACCAGCGGCTGTTGCGTCGCCCAAACCCGGCGGATTGCCTCCGTTGAGTCGGCCAGCAGCAGGCACGGCAACTGCGAAGCCGGGAGGCTTGCCGCCTCTGAAGAGCGCGGCGACTGCAAAGGCTTCGACCCAATCAACAGCGCCAACTGAAGCGCCGACGCTGGCTGCGGTGAATCCGACTCCTGCAACGATTCCGGTTCCTGACCCACCAAAAGCTGAAGGTTCTCCCGTGATTCAGGCTGCGTCATCGGTAGCTCCCGGTGAGAAAAAGCCATTGCCGCCATTGCAGCGTGCAACCCCGGCGGGACCGAAGAAGGCGTGAGCGCATCAAGAGGTGAGAAGAAATTCATGACAAGACAATGAGCACTGATAGCAACACCATAGAAGAACTTGCGAACCGTGAATACAAGTACGGCTTCGTCACGGACATTGAGAGTGACACCGCACCAAGGGGACTGAACGAAGATACAGTCCGCTTCATTGCAGCGAAGAAGAATGAGCCGGAATGGTTGATCGAGTGGCGACTGAAGGCGTATCGACACTGGCTGACGATGGAAGAGCCAACGTGGCCAAATGTTCATTATCCGAAAATCGACTATCAGGACATGATCTACTTTTCCGCTCCAAAGCAGAAAGATCGTCCAAAGAGTTTGAACGAGG
>DPLS01000252.1 GCA_003541875.1 Bacteroidota bacterium
CGTCAGTGAAAAGGGTTCCGCCGCTCGCCGTCTCGATGCGGCCCTTGCGCTGGACGTGGGCTCCCGTAAAGGAGCCCTTTTCATGTCCGAACAATTCGCTCTCGAGCAATGCAAGTGGAAGCGCTGCGCAGTTTACCGTGATAAACGGCCGGTCGCCACGATTGCTGTGTTGATGAATGAGATGCGCAAGAAGCTCCTTACCGGTTCCACTCTCGCCTTCTATGAGCACGCTCATGCCGGATGGGGCAACTTGCATCGCAAGTGCAATCACCCGCTGTACCCGCTCGTTACGTGTAATGATTTCACCGGGACCGGTGCGGCGGTGCAATTCCTCACGCAATAATCGCACTTCACTCTGAAGCCGGTGATGTTCGTACACCTTCTCGACAAACGTTTGCAGCTCGGAAAACTCAAACGGTTTCTGCAGGTAGTCAAACGCTCCGAGCTTCATGGCCTCAACCGCTGAATCAATACTGCCATGAGCAGTCATCAGCACAATAGTGGTATCCGGAGAAATCTGTCGGGTCTCCTTCAATAACTGCATCCCATCGATAGGCTGCATCTTCAGGTCGTAGATTGCAATGTGAAACGACTTCTGCCGGAGCGCATCGAGTGCCTTCAGCGGATTTGCAAACGCTTCAACCTCAAAGCCTGCGTTCTCAAGACAGATTGTTGTTGTCTTCAGAATATTCTGTTCGTCGTCAACCAGTATGATCGATGCTTTGGACATGCTTGAACTCATGAACGTGATATCGATTGCATCTGTGGGAGTGGCAGGAGAAAGGAGAATGTGCTCCCTTGCCCCGGGGAACTCATGGCCCAAATCTTGCCCCCGTACAATTCAACGATCTCTTTTGCAATTGCCAGTCCAAGGCCAACGCTGCCGGGCGTCGTATCCGAGGATTGCTTCACCTGCACAAACTTGTCAAATATCTTTTCCAGATTCTCCGGCGAAATCCCCTGACCTGTGTCCACGATATCGACGCGCAAGGAATGGTCCTCCGCCCTGACACGCAGAGTGACTTTGCCGCCTGCGTCTGTATACTTCAAAGCATTTGTCACGAGGTTGGTAAGCACCCAGGTTATCTGCTGCTCGTCGGCAACGAGAAGGGGAAGCGCTGCCGGGATGTCGAGCGTGAGGAAGACAGCTTTCTCCTGAAACTGCAGTTGCAGCGGTCGAACCGAGGACTCCACCAGCGACCTCATATCAAGCTCCTCATTCCTGATCTGGAGTTTGCCCGATTCCAGCTTCGAGAGCTGCAGCAACTCGCGCGCAAGCTTGGTCAGCCTTTGGCAGTCTTCCTTGGCAGAATCAATCAACTCCTTCTGTCGTTCGTTGAGTGATCCCAGAATGCCCTGGTTCAGAATATCCACGCTCATATTGATTGACGTAACGGGAGTCCTGAACTCGTGAGAAACCGTTGCGATGAAATCGGATTTCATCCGGTCGAGCTCTTTGAACTGGGTGACATCCTGCAACAGTGTTACCACTCCATAAAGTACGCCTTCACTGTCATAGATGCGCGTGACTTTCGGGCGCAAAAACAACTGTCGGGCGTTAGTGGTAAATTGCAGCAATCCCTCTTTTGGCTCCGTTGTCCGATCGCCCGGGCCGGACGCATCCCGAATCAGCACAATCACGCGCTCGTCCCTTATGATTGAGGCAACCGGCTGCATCACTGCCTCAACCTCCGTGCATCCGAAAAGGTCGGCGATCGCCTGGTTGATATGGATGATCCTCATCTGGGTGTCCGTCACAACCAGACCGTCCGAGATACTCTCCACAATCGCTTCAGACTTGCGCTTCTCGGCAATGATTTGGTCAATGTTCATTTGTTCGAATCGCCGCAGCCGCTCCGTCATCTTGTTGAATTCGCGGCTCAATTGCCCGATCTCATCATTGGAGAGGACGTCGATCTTTAGATCGAGCTTTCCCTTGCCAATGCGCTTCACAGTTTCCGTCAGTTCTTCTGCAGGTTTGATCACCACCTTGATAAGCCATGCGGTGGCAACGATGCTCAGGGCAAGTATCACAAGAGAAACGACCATCGTGCCGTACGCCGTCTGGCTTGCGATGGAATGAGTCCGCGCCTCCGCGCGAACAAGGGCGGTCTGATTGATTTGAAAAAGTTGGAAACACAACTCCCTGAGTTGATCGGAGTGATAGCGCACCACTTCGTAGTAGTACTGTCTCGCTTCTGTGAACGCCCCTTGATGACTGCGGGCGATCATGGAGTCGGCAAACGTAATGTAGCTCTGATACGCCGTTCTGATGGAATCAAGAATGATCTGTGAGGCGGGCAGGGTGCCGCCTTGTTCCGCTTGATTCTGCCAGGTAAAGAACGCGCTCTTGTTGTCATCGAAATCCCCCGCCATCGTCACATCCTCTCCCTCACTTTGTGCCAGGAGTGCATTATCCTGTCGCTCAAGAGCCTTCACCATGTTCTCTGCAGCCAACACGCTCTGATAATTCTCGCGAAGGATTGTTGCGACAGTGGTACCCATCGCGTAGAAGTTGTAAATGGCCCAGAAGCTCCCGCCAAGACTCAGGATGACGAGGATTGAGAACGTCCAGACAATTTTCACGCGTAATGAAGTGTCCATGCTGTCATGCCGATTGAATAGACTGCATCTCTCTCAACACATCAGAACATGATACCGAGGTACGGTCCATGAGAAACAGCTCGATAATTGAATTTAGGATCACTCATCGACCACGTCTGCAGACGGAATCGGTATCCGATGACCATGCCGTCAAAAACAGCAACATCCCTCAACAGGAGAATTGCATCTCCGAGCGTGGCGGCCGAGAACCCGTTGCTCACGCCGATGCCTTCCGTGCTGTACTGCGCGAGTTCCATGACGCCGAGCGAAAACTCGAGGCTCCTGCTCATGTACCTGTACTTCAATCCCGTTCCAACGCCAATGCTTGCAATATTGAAATCGTCTTTCGATGAGCCGGCGCCTTCGGCTTTTGTGAAGTCGGCTGCCAGTTGCAGTGGTAACAACAGTGTGCTCGGCCACCGTCCAACAATGGGAACCTCAGCGCCGTATCTACCACCAACAAGAATCGCAGCTTTCGACTCTCCTGACAACGTGTACCGTGTGTAACCAAAGAACAACTCTGCCGATCCTTGCTGAAAGGAAATCGTCGGCATGATACGGTTGTAACGAATGGCCAGCGAGTCGGGGAGCGGGTTGGAGCTTAGCGGAGAAAAATCATCAGCAAGAACTCCGACGCTAATATAACGGGCCTCTGAGGGCGCATACTCCCGCTGGTCGTAGTACTGTGCCGACACCCGTCCAGAAGGCAGCGTCAAGGCAAGAACCATGCAAAGGAACCATGAGCCCTTCATCCTCAACGCCTGCCCGCGTTTGCCTGTTCAGCCGGAAGTTTCCGCAGGCGCAGCGCCTTGACCTTCTTGCGTTCTGTTGTTTCGACGGTTGCCAACCATCGGCCCATGTGAACTGTCGCTCCCTTCTCCGGCACCCGGCCAATGAGCTGGATAGCATAGCCGCTCACAGTCACGACATCTTTGCTTTCTGGTTCCACATCAAACATGCGGGCAAAGTCGTGCAGAGGCATTGTGCCATCCACAACGTACTCGTGGTCGCTCACTTTCTGCACCATTGATGGTTCGACGTCGAATTCGTCACGAATCTCGCCGACAAGCTCTTCAAGAATGTTCTCCAGGGTCACGAGCCCTGCCGTTCCGCCATACTCATCCACTGCCACCGCCATCAAAACTCGATTGGAGAGGAAAAGATTCAGAACCTTTTCGAGCGGCGTTGTCTCAGGAACAAACAGCATCTCCCGCTTGATCTCCACGAGTCTGCTGCCAGTACCCTGTGTGCCTTTGAGCTTGAAGAGATCTTTCAGATGGATCATGCCGATGATATTGTCCAGGTCTTTCTCGCACAACGGATAACGCGTGAACTGGTTCTCTTCAGCAAGAGCGAGATTTTCTTCCATAGATCTCTCGGTCGAGAGAAAAGCGACGTTCGTCCTCGGCACCATCACCTCACGCACCGTGCGGTTGCGGAGCTCAATCGCTGCCAGTGAAATGGTCCTGCCCGTGGTCGTGAGCACTTTCCCTTTGCTGAGCAGCAACCTGAGTTCCTCCTCGGAATGCGCCATGTCGCTTTCGTTCACGGGCTCGATGCCGAACCAGCGAAGGAAGGTGTTCGCAGAGACATTCAGCAGCCAGATGAACGGACGGAAGACGACCAGGAACAAATGAAGCGGGCCAGCAACAAAGAGCGTGGTCCGCTGCGCCCGCTGGATCGCTAGCCACTTCGGGGCTTGCTCGCCAATAACGATGTGGAGGAATGTAATAATAGTGAAGCCCACCGCGAACGAGATCGTCGAAACCAGTGTGGGATCGGAAATGCCGACCCAGGCAAACACGGGCTCGAGCATGTGAGCAACCACCGGCTCGCCAACCCATCCCAACCCAAGGCTCGTCATCGTGATGCCGAGCTGACTTGCGGAGAGGTACTTGTCGAGATTGGCCACGACATGTTGCGCAATGCGCGCCCGCCGCATGCCTGATTTCACCAGCGAGTCGATTTGCGTGGCGCGGACTTTCACGATCGCGAACTCAGCCGCGACAAAAAAGCCGTTCAGCAAGACAAGGAGCACTACTAGTGCTATCTTGCCTATGCCATAGATAAGTTCCATAAAGGGGGGCACCCTAATGTGACATTGCCAACAAGGTCTTCCATTGCACAGCAGTGACGGGCATGACGGAGAGACGCGATATGCGGACAAGGGCAAAGTCGGCTAGCTCTTTTCGTGCCTTGATCGCTGCTAGCGATACCGGCCGTTTCAGTCTTTCCTTGAACCGAATTTCCACGACGGTGAACCTTGGATCATGTTGCTTTGGATCGGGGTATGGATTAGAAACAATCTCAGCAGTGCCAACAATGGATTTCTCGCCACCTGAATGATACACCAGCGCGAGGTCAGCCTTCTTCATTCCCTTGAGATGCTTGAGTGCAAGGGCATTCGACACACCATCCCATACGGCCTTCTTTTCTCGTTCGAGATCGTCCAATGAATAGGTGGATGGTTCGGTTTTGAGAAGCCAGTAAGACATAAGATATGGAGAATGGGTAATGGTTAACGGTGAATGACTGTTCTGAGACTTCATTGAACATCAATTCACTATGGTAAAAATACGTCAATATGGAGGGGAAAGCAAGGAGGTGGTAACAATCCGGCGTTCTGGAGTGTTCTTCCTGCAAATTTCTTTTCTTATTATATGACGCATACAACATCATGAGGCGGAATCACGATGACGACCTACCCGCAATCAACCGTAACACTCTTATTCTTCCTGAGTCTCTTAAACGTCTCATGTTCCAAAGAAGAACAGAAACAACCCAACCCCACCACTTTTCCAATCCGCGGTGAAGTCGTTGCCATCGATACTGCAAAGCATAGACTCATGATCTCGCACGAGGCGATCCCCAACTATATGGATGCCATGACGATGCCGTTCAAGGTGAAGAACCTTGGGTTGCTGATGAGTGCCCAGGTTGGTGATTCGATTCAAGGAGTGCTTGCTGTCTCAAAGAATGAGACATGGCTGAAATCGTTTACAGTCATCGGTAGAGGAGAAGAGCAACGAAAAGAGTGAGAAGGGGGCAGGAAGACGGCGGCAATTGTCAATTGCGAATCTGAAATTGACAATTACTTTCCGAACACATACACTCGGTATTCCTGCGGCTCAAGGCTTACAGCCAGCGAGTCAGGAGATTTCGCTCCCACCTCGATACGCTCTCGCGTGAAGATATCCTGCATGAACGTTCTCTTCTCGCCAGCAAAGAGTCGAGCCATTGGGATCGTGAGCGTCGTGGTTCGAGCTTCACGAGAGAAATTCAGGACGGTGAAGACCTTGTCCTTGCCGGCGATACGAAAGAACGCGTATACCTCGGCATCATGGTCGGACTGTATCTTGATCATCTCTCCACGCGACAATGCTTTGTGCGCTCGTCGCAGCAGGAATAAGGTCTGATACAACTCCTCCATGTCGTGCGAGGCATTCCAATTCACATCGACCTTCTCGTACAGGCTCAGCTTCTTGTTGTTGGCAACTTCTTCTGCGGTGTAGATGAGAGGGACACCCGGAAGAGTATTCACTAACACGGCAGACAGCTTCAGACCTTGCATCCCAAACTTCTCAACAGCCGGCGCATCCCACGCATTCTTGTCGTGAGAGGTGTTGAAACGCATTCGGAGCGCACCGGTTGGAAACTGCAGTGACTCCGCTTTCAGAAGCTCATCAAAAACTGTAGCCGGCTTCTTCCCGTTGATAACCGGGTCAAGCACATTGTAGACGTTCCAAGAGGAGGTCAGGTCAAAGGCCTTCATGTGATGCTCCGGGATGGATCCTTCGGCGAGCATCATCACCGGCTTGATCTTGTTCATCGTTGCGCGTGCCTCTTCCCAGAAGTCAATAGGCACCAACTCAGCCATGTCGCAGCGAAAACCGTCGATGCTGACATCCCGAACCCAATACAACATCATCTCCAGCATGTAATGGCGGAGTCCGGGCTTCGAGTAATCGAGGTCCGCAACATCTGTCCAGTCTGCATTCGGAGCAACGATTGTCCCCTTCTCGTTTCTCGTGAACCAGTCGGGATGCTCGGTGATCAATTTGCTATCCCACGAGGTATGATTGGCCACGAGGTCGATGATCAGCTTTATACCATTCTTGTGAACCGCGTTGAGCAACCGCTTGAAATCCTGAAGCGTGCCGAATTCAGAATTGATCCCGTAGTAATCCTGCACCGCGTACGGACTGCCAAGCGTCCCCTTCCTGTTCGTCTTCCCAACAGGATGGATTGGCATGAGCCAAAGAACAGTTACGCCAAGGCTCTTCAGCTCCGGAATTCTTCTTTCAAGTCCGGCGAAGTTCCCTTGTTTTGAAAACGATCGGAGATACACCTCGTAGATGATCGCGTCCTTCACCCAGTCTGCACTTTTGAGTGCAGGCTTCCCAAAGAAAGGACTCTTGAGCAGATCGTCGATATGCTTCGTCTCGACAAGTGTCACAGGTCGATGGATGCCGCCCCCACCGCCGCTATCCAGCACCAGAACGACGACGTAGTTGC
>DPLS01000023.1:0-337 GCA_003541875.1 Bacteroidota bacterium
CGGGGAACGCTCCCGCCTACTTCGGCAGTTGATATCACCTCACCATTGATCATCATGTGAAGAAGGAATATCTCCGAGTGTCCCTCAAAGACTACGCACAGCACAAGCCGTTACTGACAAGTTTCATCCTGTGGATTGCAGCCGTACTTCTCACACTCGGTTGTCTCACTTATCAGGATAGAACAGGTCCAACGTATCCTCTGGAGGGGAACTTTCAAACCGACAAGGGAATGGTGCACTTCAAGTTCTTGCGGAGCGAAACGATTGGCAATAGTCTGAACATCATGCTTGCAGATCCGGTGCCGAGTGGTGTCAGCGGATATGTGAAGTACCGACG
>DPLS01000023.1:702-3544 GCA_003541875.1 Bacteroidota bacterium
TTGAAGGAACGAGCAGGGAAGTACGAATACTTTGTCTACATCAATGATGGGGTTGGCGAGCCGGTTTCCGTCACGGGCGACAAGCCAATCTACGCTCGCTACAAGGCAGATGTCCCGACCCTGGTGCTCATCGTACACATCATTCTCATCTTCGCATCCATGGCGCTGGCAATTCGCACGGTGCTCGGAGCTTTTGTTGACGGCAAATTCAAATGGATGCTCTGGGCTACAACGATATCGCTGCTTCTCGGCGGGTTCGTCCTCGGCCCGATTGTACAGTGGTATGCATTCGGCGTTTGGTGGGCAGGCGTCCCGTACGGATACGACTGGACGGACAACAAGGTACTCGTAGAACTTGTATTCTGGCTGGTGGCGCTGTATAAGAACCGCGGCGCTCAACGCAGCAGGTTATGGGTGTACATCGCCGGCGTGGTGACGCTCATCGTCTACTTCATCCCGCACAGCGTTTTTGGTTCGGAGTACGATTATACCACCGGCACAGGACACGGAACAGCCGGATAACGGTTCTTCCACAACCAATATGCCGACTGGATGAAGAGTCCTCGGATCATACCTCGCAACGTCGTCATGCTTGGCATCGTGAGCCTGTTCACTGATGCCTCAAGCGAGATGATCTATCCTCTCATCCCAATCTTCGTCGCAACCCTCGGCTCTGGGGCGATCGCGCTCGGAGTGATTGAAGGTGTCGCGGAAACCACCGCCGCAGTGCTCAAACTGTTCAGCGGAATCATCTCCGACAAGGTGGGCAAACGGAAGCTGCTTGTGACTGTGGGTTACTCGCTTTCTTCCCTGATCCGACCGTTTACAGGACTTGTTTCCACCGCATGGCAAATCGTGTTCATCCGTGTGTTTGATCGCGTTGGCAAAGGCATCCGCACAGCGCCACGGGACGCACTGATTGCATCATCGGTTGACGAGAGCATGCGCGGAAAAGCCTACGGGTTCCATCGAGCGATGGACCATGCCGGCGCCGTTCTCGGGCCGTTGCTGGCAATATCCACGCTCGTGCTGCTCGTCGTCGTCATGGGCATAACAGATGCGCTGCTTGCTCTTCGCTACACCTTTCTCCTGGCGGCCGTACCGGGATTGCTTGCGGTGATGACCGTTGTTTTCTTCGTAAAAGAAAGGGTCGACGGCAACGCCGTCGGCAAGCCGATCAAGTTTTCGCTCAAACAGTTCGACAGGAATTTCATCGCCTATCTCTCCATTGTCACGCTCTTCACGCTCGGGAATTCCTCCGATGTGTTCTTACTCTTCAGGGTGGAGGAAGCGATACACAGGAGCGGCGCCGTCTACTCTATGGTTGCGGGCACACCATTGCTTGCCGAGATGGTGGGCCGGTTCGGAGATGTAGAGTCACAGAAGAAGCTTGTCGATATCCTGTTTCTGCCATTGGTCTGGGCTTTCTTCCATGTCATCAAAGCCGCGTTCTCAACGCCTCTCGGATCTTTGTCCGACAGGATCGGCCGGAAGCTTGTCATAAACATCGGATGGGGAATCTACGCGCTGGTGTATCTCTGCTTTGCGTTTCTTGACCGACTGCCAGAGGGCTGGCAGGTGCTTGCGACGTTTGCCCTCTTCGCCATCTATGGACTCTTCTATGCGTTCACCGAGGGAACAGAGAAAGCGTTCGTGGCAGATCTTGTCAGGTCTGATGTACGCGGCGGCGCGTTCGGAATGTACAACTTCGCCGTTGGGCTAGGAGCACTGCCCGCAAGCATCATCTTTGGCCTCCTGTACAGCACCTTCGGTGCTACCACAGCGTTTGGAGCCGGGGCAGCAATCGCCGGAGTCTCAATGCTCTTGCTAGCGCTATTTGTAAGCGGGAAAGAGCAAGGCTAGGCGAGATTAGTACTCTAGCCGCGTTGACAAAGTGGGAGAATCTGATTATGCTTGAGTAACGTTGATACCTTTTCGGACTCGCACTTCTCGCCCCTACCATGAACATCGCAATTGCAGCTTCCGAAGCGGCTCCCTTCGCCAAGACAGGAGGACTAGCAGACGTTGTAGGCGCCCTCCCAAAGGCTCTTAATCAACTCGGTTGTGAAGTCAAAGTTTTCATTCCGAAATACTCGGTAATCGATGAAGCCAAGTACGATCTCCACTATGAATATGCAATCGGTGAGATGCCGATCCGCGTCGGTGGTGTGGAATGGCCCGTGCACGTACAACGATCCACCCTGCCCGGATCAACCGTTGAAATCTACTTCATCGACTGCCCGCATTTCTTCCATCGCGCCAACATCTATACCGACGACAAAGACGAAGGCGAGCGGTTTGTTCTCTTCAGCAAAGCTGTGATCGAAACACTCCAGAGACTGCAATGGGCTCCGGACGTAGTCCACTGCAACGACTGGCAGACCGCACTGATTCCCCTCCTGTTGAAGGAGAACTACAAGTGGGATATGCTGTTTTCCGACACAGCAAACTTACTCTCCATCCACAACATTGGTTATCAAGGATTGTTCCCGCGTCCGATAATCCAGGCAGGGGAGCTCCGGGAAGACTTCTTTTATGCCGGCGGGCCACTGGAGTTTAATGGCGCTGTCTGCTTCCTCAAGGCCGGCCTCTTGTTTTCAGAGATTATCAGCACCGTGAGTGAGACGTACGCACGAGAGATTCTGACACCGGAGTTCGGTGCAGGGATGGAGAATATTCTTCGCACCCGTGAGCGAGATCTCTTTGGCGTTCTCAATGGTATTGATGATGACGTCTGGGATTCGGAAACCGATCACCATCTTCCGTATACCTATTCAGCCAACGATCTGGAAGGCAAGTTGAAGAACAAAGCGTTCTTGCTCATGCACACGGGTCACGAGTT
>DPLS01000406.1 GCA_003541875.1 Bacteroidota bacterium
TGCCAGGAGTTGATGCAGTTCTGCCGTCCCCAATCGAGCCACAGCGGGGCATATGACCCGACCGATGAATGATGTGTTGTTCTTCCGCTGTAAAGCCTTGTGAACGGTATCGGTGTTTGAGTTCTCAAGACGCCATCCAGCCAAATCTGGAGATGTCTTCCTCGTTCGTATACACCTACGAGGTGCACGAACCGATTGGCCATCGCCGGTGTTCGAGCCTCATAGTAAGTAATGCCATCGTTGATCTGAAATGAGAAGTCACTATTCCATGTCTGCAAGACACTTTCACCCTTGTTTGCGCCAGTGTAGACAGCGATCCGGCGACCGGTGATCGTGGATGTATAAACCCAGGCCGAAACAGAGAACGAGGCGATGGTGTCAGGGATCAGATCGGGCATCTCAATATGATTGTCCCAACCATCGAAAGCATAGGCCCGGTTCTGGGCTCCCGCACGGTCTGGCGCCAGTGTTGCGCCGCTAACTAGTCCGTTATGGTTGTGTCCACTCTCATCGTTTGCGTTGCAGTTGAACGGGTAGTAGAGCAAGTGAGTTGGGTTTTGGGCTGTCCCTCCCCATGTGACAACAATGACGATTCGACCGGATGTCGGTTGGAGTTGGAGTGAGACGTTGGACGTCGATCGTGGAAGAACGTTCACATCAGTCTCGCCGGAAAACCGGACAACTCCTGCGGAGTCACGCGCATCCACCTTGAGGTGCCAACTGCCTACCGGAACGGCCTCGAAGGATCCTGTAGCACTAGAATCTGTAACAGACATTTGAAGGGTTCGATTGGTGTGCCCCGGTCTTGACAGTGTTGCAAGTACGGTAGTGATTTCCTCGGGTGCGCTGTCAAACTTGAGGAGCATGTTCCCGAGATCATTGTGCTGTAAGGTTAAAGGGTCGGGTACGGTCCCGCTGTCCTTGCACGAAATCGCAAACATCAAGAGGGCAGCAATGATGATGCTCAAGGCTGTTTTCATAGAATCCTCCTGCTGGGTGGTATGTGTTCCTATTTTAGAAGAACCATCTTCTGTACAACTGCCTCGACGTCGGCGGTCATGCGTGATCAGTACGTGCCGCTCGCGGCGCGGCTTGCATCCCACACCGCGGAATAAGTTCCCGGCATTCGCTCTTCATCCACCAGTGTATTTTGTCTACTGGACTTGTGCAGCTGTGTTGGTCACAGAAAAAACTATTACAGCGAACGAAAGGGCTAAACGAGATCTTGCCATGAGAGCCTCCTTAGCGTAAGACAGTTTCTTTGGGCGAGGGGAAAGGGGGATCGGCTACAGAAAGAACGGAACAGAGAAAAACCCATCGAAAGATAGGAAGCTGCTAGAGCATTGTCAAGACCGTCTGAGGAAGCTGGTGTTTCCTACTCAAATTTGCGGAAATGTCGGATTGTCTTGAGAAGGAAATTCGAGATCGGATGGAGAAAGGCCACAGCTCTTTCCTTGAACCTTGAGTGCGTTGGAACAATGAGCATGTTATTACTAAAGTGAACATGAGGAGAAGTATCTTCCTCTATTTTGAGGCTTATGCGCCTACTCCACTCAAGCTGCACATAGAAGTCGGCGAAGTGAGAATCCACAAATTCTGCAAAGCAGAGGTCGCGTTCATACATTCTGTGGAAGTAGTCAGCAAAGGGTGAGTCTCCTAGTCGCCGTCTCATTATGATGGTGTCATTCTCAAATCGGACAATCCACTTGTGGAATGGCCATCCAAATATCTTCTCACCCAATTCCGACGGAGTTTCGATGTACCCTCTTTTTGCGACCCGCGTGAGTTCGCTAGCAAACTTGTGTGGGTCCTCGACATGTTCCAGAATGTGTGAGGTAATGACGTAATCGAAGCACTTGTCCTTAAATGGCAACGCGAGTCCATCGGCGATAACAAAAGGTCTGGCGTCAATCACAACTTTGTCTCCCCCGGATCGTTCGGTGTTATCTGCAACGAACTTGTCGCACAGAACGTCGGACCGCCCACGCGGGCGGTTTCCACTGCCGATCTCCAGAACCCGGTCAGTTGGCTTGATATTCAACATTTCATACTACCTTATGATTAGCTTGTTGAGAAGCTCGGTTTCTTGGTCGCCAAACACACGCAACGCAAAGAGCATTGCAGCGTATACACAACAGCCAATGGGGATAGACAACACAGGGTACCAATCGCGAACGAGCAAAAGTACTCCACCCATGACCAGTGCAGCAACAAGTATTCTTACAAACGCTGAGAATTGACCAACATGGTGGCCGGTCCGAAAAGTAAGATAGAACAAGCTGAGGAATAGGGCAATATCCGTCAGCATGAATATCAATGCTACCGCTTCATAGCCGAATGTTGGAACAAAGACAAGACTTCCAATCGTGACCGCAATGGCAACACTCAGGAGATCAATCATGCACGCCGTTTGTTTGTTCAAGGCCAGTAGGAATGAATAGAGAATCTGTGAAAGATAACCAAGAGCATTGCCGAGTATAATGAGTTGGAGAACAACCGCTGCGCCAGAGAACTCGCCGGGATAGAGCGTTGAAATGATCTTCGGCGCGAGGATGAAAGTCCCCACCGCCAACGGGAAGGATATTAGACTCATGACTCGCAGCGCGTCCCGAAGAGCTTTTCCCAGTTTCTGGGGAGCGTTCGCGTAGAAGTCAGCAAAAATAGGATACACCACCTGAGTGAATGTTACGGGTATGAGCGTGAGTATCGAAATCAACTTGTACCCCGCACTGTACAATCCAACCTCGGTTTCACCCCGAGTGTACTTTAATACGGTAGGCCCAATGAATGTGTATGTCGAGATCCCAAGCGCACTCACAGCCATTGGTGTTCCCTCTTTCAGCATTAACCTCCACGATTCCCTGTTGGCTTGGTAGTTAGGTCGGCCGACAGATTGGTAGTAGACACGGATGAGGATACCAAGATTGATGAGCGAGACGACCACGGTCAGAACGAGGGCAGTAATCACGCTGGGGAAATTCGGGATCATCAGTATTACCGCGACCGAGACAATTACATCATTGGCAATGTTAGCGATGGAAACGGTGATCATCTTGCGGTGTGCCTGGAATGAGCTCAGGAACATCGTCGATACACCGTTGATCGCGAGGGCAACCGTTGTCAGCAGCACAGCCCAGTTCGTCACTCTGTCGAATCCGGAGATGAGGGTGACACAGCCAACCAGAATGCTCGCAATGCAGACAATAAGTAGTTTAAGAACAACAGCTTTTCCCAGCAATTCACCGCTACGCGACGGATCGCGAGAGATTTCCCGGGTCATCAACTGAGACATGCCAAGGTCAAATAGCGACTGGAAGAGCGCCGTGAAGTACGTCGCAAAGTTGAGTATGCCGAAGCTGGCAACGCCAAGGTATGTGGCGAGGTAATTCAATCTCACGATGCCAAGCAGCAGACCCACGGCTCTTCCAAAGAAGAGGGCGGCAGTGTCGAGCGTTATTTTCCTGGTCTGTGATGCCATCAGGCGCGGCTCAACCGGTTTTTGAGGAACTGCTTGATGTCGTTGGTGCGAGCGAGAACCTCATGCAAACTCACGGGAACAAATCTGTTCATATAGTATGTGACCAGCCATGCGAGTACGAAGGATGAGAGAACGTAACCCACCGTTGCTCCAATCGCTCCAAGTGATGGTATGCAGAGTAGATACATGGCTATCGAAGCAAGGAGCGACAATAGGCTGATCATGAATCCCAATCGTGCCTGCCCCAACCCGAGGAGTGTGTTTGTTGCGACCGCAGTAATGGGTACAACGAACGAGAGTGCAGCAAACAATTGAAGCATCGGAATCGCCTCAACATAACGTCCCTGGTATACAATTTGGACAAGTGGCGAGGCTAAACCAACAAACAAGACAAATACCGGGGTCATTCCAACGGTGGAAAACAGAATTGCCTTTTCAATCAACACTTTCAGTGTTCCAAACTCTCCTTTTGACGAGAACTTGGAAACGGCCGGAAAGACAAACATCTGCACCACTTGCGTGGCCATGTCATACACACGAATAAACACCTTCACCGAGTTGTAGACCGCAACTTGTACCGGTCCGGTGAACGCGGACAGGATGAACGAATCGGATTTTGTGCTGAAGAGGTAGCTTCCGGCACCGCCGAGTGAGTATCTGCCGTAGTCCCAAAGTTTTCGTACGTGTCTTGGATCGGCGCGTAACTTCATCGAGAGCATCGCCCGCGAAAGTACTGCTCCGAGAATCGACGAAGCGGAAAGGGAAATGATGTTGATGACAATCAGGTCGAGAGCAGTGTCGAACGCATGCATCTTGGAAACAGCATACACCAAGACTGGTGCACCCAAGAAGTGTACGGCGTCAACCCAGAAGATCTCTTTGATCATGAATCGGGTTTGGAGTAAGACGAGCGTGAAATTGCGCATCAGAGAAGCGATAAGCATCACGGGAACGTACAAAAGGAGTGGCGCAAGCATGGGCGAGTTGAGCATCATACTCAAGGGCTCCCGCATTGCCACGATGATGAGAGCGCAGAGAAGCGTGAAGACGGCATTCAGCATAAATCCGGCGCTGACGATACCACGGCTCTCTGCCTTCTCTTCGGCCACAAACTTCAGGAGTGGCTGCAGGGCAAAACCCTGGGCAAGTCCGGAAATGATGAGAAATATCTCCTGCACCAGCACAAAGTTCCCGAATTCTTCCTCCGGCAACACACGGATAACCAGAACCACAAACGCCACACCATAGAACACTGGAAGTCCCTTGTCTGCCAGTCCCCAGATTCCTTTGTCCAAGTGTTTGCCGAGTTCCACTATTTAGCCCTTGCCGATAGAAGATACTTCGCGGCGGCGTATCCGTTCACAAGAATGTTCGCCCAGGGGAAGACCAGCCAATGGTACCAAGCTGCATAGCGGCTGAAGAAACGCAAGTTGCTGATGAACTTGTTCTTCATCTTGTACCACGACAAGTGTCCGCCGGAACTCACGGACAGTTTATGCCAGATCT
The DNA here is from genome assembly GCA_003541875.1 of Bacteroidota bacterium. Taxonomy (GTDB): domain Bacteria; phylum Bacteroidota; class Ignavibacteria; order UBA10030; family UBA6906; genus UBA11986. Next base: position 4,985 of record DPLS01000406.1, read on the forward strand.
TTGCCTTTGGCTCGAAGAGAATGGCATATCCAGCCCGACGGACTCGCATTGACCAGTCGGCGTCTTCAGTGTACATCGAAAACGACTCATCCAACACTCCAACCTTTTCAACAACTTCTCTCTTGACTAAAATACAACAGCCCGTTGTATATTCAATCTCTCTGGCAGTATCAAACTGGCCGGTATCATCCTCTCGGATGCCATTGTGTTTCATTGTGCCGGTCCACATTGAGATTGAGCCGCCTGCAAACCAGATCCTATTCGGATCGCCGTGGTAGTAGATCTTCGGTGCGACCATCCCAACGTCCGAGGATGAACCCAGTCGCTCAACCATTGCGGAGAGGAATTCCGGGTCCACCGTAGTATCGTTGTTGAGCAGCAGGAACATCTCCGCGCCATGATCAAGACCATATCTGATGCCAGCATTTGTCCCGCCTGCAAAGCGCAGGTTCTCTCTCATCTCCAGTAGGACAACAGTTGGGAACCGTTTTCCAATCTCTTCCACCGAGCCGTCAGATGAAGCGTTATCGACAACCACCACCTTGGTATTCCTGTAAGAGAGTCGTGAAAGAGAACCGAGACAATCGAGTGTGATGTCTTTGCCGTTCCAGTTGACGATGATAATATAGACTAGAGGTTGAGACATGAATTTCTCGTTTCCAAATTCTCCAGCAGGTCACTTTGCCAGCAAGTATACAACGCCGGTGCACAGGATCTCACCGAGGAGAGGGATCTCCGCCACAGGACCAGCGGGTATTGGCTTCAGACCGAACCGGATGTGATTCGGACTGATAACATACGCCTGTTTTCCGATGATCTTCAATGATCCGTCTTTTGCGAGCTCCTCAAACTTGCGCATACCCATTTTCAGGACGCCCAGTTTCTGTACTTCTTCAACGATCCGGGGTGATTCGCTGCCCATGCGAGGGAGGATTTTGCTGAGTGAAAGCGGCAGGAGATGGAAAAATGGAATCTTCACCCAGTGGGCGTTCAGAAGTTGCTGATGCGCACCATAGGCCGAGTAGTAGGGAGGGAATGTGATCATCAGTCTCCCGCTTGGCTTCATGTAGCGCTTCAATTTCTCAAGAATCTGCGGCTTCTGCTCCAGATGCTCAAACACATCATGCAAGACGACAAGGTCATACTCGTTTCCCGAAAACGGTGGGTTGTCTTCATACAGATTTCCAATTGCCCATTGTATGGAACGATCTCCCTGAAGACGTCGGGCAAGAGCGACGCGAGGCTCTTCGATATCGAAGCCAACACACCGCATGTCGCGATCGTACATTGCGCATACGCCTCCGCCTTCGCCGCAACCGACATCAATCATAGTTGTGCCACGCAGTTGTACGCCCCACTGCTCAAGAAGAGGCAACATATACTTTTCAGCAACGTCGTACTCATACTGCCAGTACCGTTGCGATTGGTTACCGATATCCATTTTCGTTGGTCTGCCTAAGCTCTCTTGACTGAGAACACCTCGATACGGTCTCCTAATACGCCGAACGCCGTCGTGAGCCAGTAGTTCGGATACTGGAAACACTTCTTACCCATTCGTTGTAATAACGGTCCGCGCAATGTTACGTCCTTTGGGGTAATGAGAACTTCTTTTAGCATTGTAACCTCAAACCCAACCCTCTGCAAGAGATTCCTCATACTGGCAGGGCGATATTCAAAGAGATGATACGGCGGGAGGTGAACAGCTGCCCGTTTTCCAACGAAAGAGTAGAGAAGAAAACCGAAACGTGAAAAGAGCGTGTTGGTTTGCATCGGGCATTCAACGGCAAGTAATCCGCCTGTTCTCAGGACGCGATGTATCTCTGCAAGTGTGGCGCGGGGGTCGGGTAGATGCTCGAGCACATCACCCATGAATATCACATCGAAAGAAGCGGAAGGAAACCCTACGCCTTCCAGATTACCGGTGGTAACATCTAGATTGAATCGCTTGCGGGCAAAGTCGGCTGCCTCTGTAGAATACTCGACGCCTTTCACGTTGAACCCGACCTCACGGGCGGCATTCAAGAACGCTCCACCGGCACAACCAACTTCTAGAAAATCTCCAGATGGTTTGTGCTGCCTGATTCGATTAAGCAGCGCGCGGTCACCTAGATTGGATAGAGTTGCTTCATCAAAGTAGCTGCCGGCGTGTCCGCACCGAAAGTCTCCTTCAAAATATTCCTTCGAATACATCTGCGTGATCTCTTCAGAAGTCGGTTGAGGGTGGATGAAGATGATGCCACACCCCATACACTCGAACGCTCCCAGCCACCTGTCGTTGAAGTGGTAGCCAAATGGTCTCGCACGAACGTTCGTTGATCCGCAAATGCGGCATTGCACACAGGTTTCATTCATTGCGATGCCAGGTCTTCAATCGCGTTTACCATGGCCTCCCACGTGTACTTCTTCTTTTCGAGTTGCACATTGAATGTAAACGATGTCTCGCACCCGTCCTCGTAGAATTGCTTGATAGCGCGAGCGAGTGCATGAGCATCGCCAGGAGGAACAAGAAGTCCTGTTTCCCCATCAACAACGACTTCTGCAAGGCCTCCAACTCGCGTGGCAATAACGGGCTTGTCGAAGTTGTACGCAATCTGAGCGATGCCACTTTGCGTTGCGGATAGGTATGGGAGAACAACAGCATCAGCGGCAGAGAAGTAAAGTCCGACCCGATCGTTCGGAATGTAGTCAGTCTGGAGTGTTACGTGCTTTTCCAGTTCCAGGGCCTTGATTTGCTCGCGGTAGCGCTCCTCATCATCGTAACACTCTCCAACAGCGAGCAGATGAACGTTGCCGGACTCCTTCAGTTCGGTCATCGCGTCTAACAACACATGGAGACCTTTGTACTTGCGGATATACCCAAAGAAGAGAATAACTCGCTCGGCAGTGATGGCAAGCCGTCTCCTTGCTTCGGTCTTGTCAATCGGGTTTCCGAAGATGTTGTACACCGGGTGTGCCGCCTTTCGGTATCGCGCCTGTGGCCAGAATCCCAGAAGGTCTTGCTCAAC
>DPLS01000074.1:0-553 GCA_003541875.1 Bacteroidota bacterium
GGTGAAAGAACAAGGGAAGGGAATGACCTTCTTCGCGAGATGCTTGAGGCAGGAGTAATAACATATGGAAAAGCTTTCCTTGAGAACATGAAATCCGGAGGATGGGATCTCTCCACTGTTGATAAAGATGCTCTTAAAGAATCAAAATTAGCCCTGGTATTCGGACAGATGAACGAACCTCCCGGCGCCCGTTCTCGTGTTGGATTGACGGCCCTGACACTTGCAGAATACTTCCGTGATTCTGAGGGGAAGGATGTGCTACTCTTCATCGACAATATCTTCAGATTCGTTCAAGCAGGCTCGGAGGTCTCCGCTCTCCTTGGCCGAATGCCTTCGGCGGTAGGTTATCAGCCGACGCTTGGGACCGAGATGGGGGAATTGCAGGAGAGAATCACCTCAACGAAGAAAGGTTCCATCACATCTGTCCAAGCCATCTACGTTCCTGCAGACGACTTGACGGACCCTGCTCCTGCGACGACGTTCGCTCACCTGGATGCCACAACGGTGTTGAGCCGTCAAATCTCGGAATTGGGCATTTACCCGGCCGTGGATC
>DPLS01000074.1:797-3134 GCA_003541875.1 Bacteroidota bacterium
ACCCGGCCGTGGATCCGCTCGACTCCACTTCGCGCATTCTGGATCCGCTCATCGTTGGTGAAGAGCATTACTTTGTTGCAAAGCGTGTGAAGGAAATCCTGCAGACATACAAAGACCTGCAAGACATCATCAACATCCTTGGCATTGATGAGCTGTCGGATGAAGACAAGCTCACTGTAGCAAGGGCGCGAAAGATTCAGAAATTCCTCTCCCAACCATTCCACGTTGCTGAACAGTTTACTGGCATTCCTGGGAAGTACGTGAAGCTGGAGGACACCATCCGCAGCTTCAAGATGATCATCAATGGTGAGTGTGACGAACTTCCCGAACAAGCCTTCCTGATGGTTGGGGCGATCGAGGAAGCTTTCGAACAGGCCAAAAAGCTACAAGCTGCATAAGGAAAATCCATCAGCGATGTACGAGAAGGCTTTCAAACTCCAGATCATCACTCCCGGCAGGGTTGTCTTTCAGGATGAAGCAACAAGCCTGAGCGCACCGGGTACGCAGGGGGGATTTCAGATTCTTCACAGTCATGCCCCGTTCATCTCAACAATCGAGATTGGAGAGATGAAGGTCAAGGACAAGAATGGTCGCGATCTGGTGTATGCAACAAGTGGTGGCTTCGTTGAAGTGAAGGCGAACGAAGTGGTCGTGCTTGCCGAGACTGCCGAGCTTGGCAGAGAAATCGATCTGCAACGCGCCAAGGCGTCGAATGATCGCGCAGCGCAACGTTTGCGCTCCCACGATTCGGGCATTGATCTGGAACGGGCTCGCCTCTCCATGATGAGGTCTCTGAACCGTCTGCGGGTTGCAGCGAAGGCTTAACTTAGAGAAGCCCTGCCTTGTGAAGCGAGGCAGGGCTTTTTGTTGAGCGTTTTTCCCTGGATTGACATTGCTGCGGCATTCACCTATATTCAGCAAAATGCGTGACGAGAATGTCGGGTGGGCAAAGTTACGTCATAAGGCTCTTGCGAAGGGTGGAAAGCTCGCTGAGCGATGGACACCACGCCACGGAGTCATCGAAAGTAGGGAAGATTGTGCAGGAGCTCGCTCAAGCGGACGATATCCATGAGGCACTAGACGAGTTGCTCTGTGTTGAAGGGATGGACCAGTTCGCACTGAGGCTCATGTGGTTGTTGGATGGGGCAGAGCGCGGTACCATGAACTTCGACGATGGTGTGTTGGACTACCAAGCCTCGTTGTTGGAAAACCTTCTCACGACCAGGACCTCTGCGAAGGGGGGTGTCAAGGGCACCCCAGAACTGACAGCTCCGGATGAGATCGACCAGTTGTTTGTTTCGCTGCACAAGTTCGGTCGAACAATCGAGGGATTGAAGCAGCAATCAATAGGCGAAGGCGGCTTCAGAGGAATTCAGGAAGTCCAGCTATATGCTCTCCTGCAGGCTCTTGCGTTGCTTGCTGACCAGGCTGATTCTTGCGGCAAAAAGGATCTGAGTCGGTTTGCAACTGCGTGCAGTGGTTTTATCCATCATGTCTTGGACAATGGCCTGCTGCACGATGTTCGTGTTGTTAACATTCTCGACAATTCAAACTTCACTCTTCAGACTGTATTTGAAGTTGCCGGTGCCGAGGACCACGATTCTCTCTCCTCCACTATACAACTACTGAACCAACCACGAGAACTTCTAGATTGATTTCAACAATACGATGCCAAAAATAATTGCAGTGATAATGGCCGGAGGTGTCGGCACACGCTTCTGGCCGCGCAGCAGAGAGAAATCACCAAAGCAGTTGTTGGAAATCCTCGGCAAGGGGACGATGATTCAAAACACTGTCACCCGGTTGGAGGGTTTCGTTGATGTGAGAGACGTCTTGGTGGTGACGAACAAAGTTCAAAAGGGGTTGGTCGCGAAGCAATTGGAAAGCCTCCCTGAGGAGAACATCCTCGTTGAGCCTGTCGGAAGAAACACCGCGCCGTGTATAGGTCTTGCAGCTCTCCATGCGAAGCAAATGGATCCGTCGGCGGTGATGGTTGTCTTGCCCGCCGATCACGTGATCCAAGATGCGGTGGAGTTCAAGCGGGTGCTGGACCTTGCAGTGGAGACAGCGCATGGGTCGGGTAGCCTGCTCACAATTGGCATCAAGCCCACGCATCCCGAAACGGGCTATGGTTACATACAGATGTTTACAGACAACGGCGAGCACAATCCGTACCACGATCGGGGTGTGTACAAAGTGAAGACGTTTGCTGAGAAACCGAACCTTCAGACGGCAGAACGATTTCTGACGAGTGGAGACTTTCTCTGGAACAGTGGTATGTTTATCTGGCGTGCTGATGCTATTCTTCAGGAGATTGAACGCTGCCTCCCAGATCTG
>DPLS01000085.1 GCA_003541875.1 Bacteroidota bacterium
GAGATCTGTTCTTCGAACAGCGGATGGCTCACGTCGACAACATGTAGGAGGATGTCAGCTTCGGCCACTTCTTCGAGCGTGCTCTTGAACGACGCGACAAGATGATGTGGAAGTTTCCGAATGAACCCGACTGTGTCAGAAAGAAGAATCTTGTGCGCAGGTGAGAGACTCACGAGGCGGACTGTTGAGTCCAGCGTTGCGAACAGGCGATCCTCTACCAGAACATCCGCCTTTGAGAGCCAATTGAGTAGCGTCGACTTGCCGGCATTCGTGTAGCCAACGAGAGCGACGCGGGGAAAATTCTCCCGTCCTTTCCGTTGTTCGGCACGCTCCTTGGCAATACGTTTCAGCTTCGTGTTCAGGTGACTGATCTTGTGCCTGATTGCACGGCGGTCAGTTTCAATCTGGGTTTCGCCGGGGCCTTTGGTGCCGATGCCTCCGAATTGCTTCGAAAGGTGTGTCCACTGTCGGGTCAGTCGGGGCAACATGTATTGTAGTTGTGCCAGCTCCACCTGGGTCTTGGCTTCGCTGGTGCGCGCACGTGATGCGAAGATGTCCAGAATGATGCCGCTGCGGTCGACGATCTTGCACTTGACGAGTTTCTCAAGATTCCGCACCTGTACGGCTGAAAGATCATCGTCAAACACCACAAGGTCGATTCTCTTCTCTTCCACGAGGAACGCCAACTCATCAGCTTTGCCGCTGCCGATGTAGAACGCGGCGTCGATGTTCTGTCTCTCCTGAATCACCTTGAGGACAACGTCTGCACCGGCAGAATCCGCAAGCAGGGCAAGTTCTTGGAGGTAGTCCTCAACCTTTCCGCGTGGTGACTCTCGCGTAGCAACTCCGATAAGGATTGCTCTCTCACGTCTTGTCGTCTCGGTCCAGGCCATTTAGGTGTTTACCTCAACTTTTGCTGCGGGCTTTGCTTCGCGGGCCACCGCCATTTCAATCAACGCTATAATCACGGCGAGGAGCACGAGGTACTTCCACAATTCCACTCCCAACCTCGCTTCCAGGATTGTGGTCTCAAGGTTGTCGGATGTTCGCAGGCGTCGCGCCTGATCATCATTCACCCCAACGCGTTTCCAGAATGATGCCAGCTCTTCATCGGTTGCATGGCGGAGATCAGATTCCTCAGGATCGATATTGACTGCCGAGGCATGAAGCGTCTCGTTCCCATTGCGGAGCTCGTATACTCCAGCTTCGGTTGTTGCTGACGACTCAAATAGGGACAGGCCTGAAGTCATGTTGGCGTGTGGTACGGTTCTCTCTTCGATTCCGGCTGGAGACCTGAACACGTATGACCCCTTGCCAGCAGGAGTTTTCGTCCGTACTGCCGCTTTGATATTCTCTCCTGCGATGCCGGAAGTTGCACTCTGCTCTCCTCCGGCAAGATAGACAATCGAACGATGAAGAAGAGGGGCGAAGAGTCCCTTGACGGGAAAATCGGACCACCCGATGTTCGCCTCAACAGAGAAGAGGAGTACGTGCCCCATGCCAGCGGAATATTCCGTGAAGAAGCTGGAGCCATCGGACAATCCGATGATGGTACGGCCGTTCTCACCAACTCTTGGCTTGATGGCTTTGTACACTCTTGGTGACTCGATAGTGGCTTGAGATTCCTTCCCGGGAGTCGGTTGTTCGAAAAGCCCCTCGAACAGAGGGTGGCTGTAATCCACTTTCTCAAACGAAAGAAACGACGACTGATCGGTCCCGGGAGTTTCCCCATGCGCCGGCTCGCTGGCAGGGATGCCGAGTTTCGCGAGTATGGTTTCATTCCAGTTCACAACGTTTGATTCATCTCCGGGGAACATCATCATCCCTCCGCCGGCCTTCACAAATTGCGCGATGCGGTCCGATTCTGTCGCAGTAAACGCCTTGACACCACAGAACACCAAAACGTTGAACTTGTTGATGTCAAGGGAGGAAAGTTGCTCCTGGGTTGCTTGGACCGTGGTGAAGAGTCCGGCCAGGCTTGAATCACCTCCGAGCGTGAGGGCCAGGAAGGCGAGCCGAGTATCTTGCGGCTTGCCACCGATCATCAGAACGTTGATCTTCTCAGGGACATTGAAGGCGAAGTAGCGTCTGTTGTCTGTTTCCAGCGCATCGTCTTCGAGTTGAGCGTAGCCTTGCAGGAATCCACGACGCTTAGGTGTGATGCTGAACTCCGCCGTGCCTGAGCCTCGGGCTTCGATATCAAGCGAGTGTTGCATAACGCGTGAGCCATCCACATACACACTCAGAAGCGAGTTGCGCATTGGTGTGTTTCCGAAATTGCGGACTGTTGCCTTCATGCCGACGGGCTTCCCTTGAAGGATGATCCGAGTCTTGATGTCGAGCGACACCACACCAGCATTGTCCTGTTGTTTTCCGGCTTCTACGAAGAACACCTTCACCCTATCATCAAAAAGATCCGCCGAATCTTTGGTCGCCGTCGAGAGGAATTGAGTTGTCTGCGCATCGGTGACAAGGTAGATTTCCTGGTTGAAGTTCTTCGACTCGGTCAGGACCTTCGAGGCGGCGCCGAGGGCATCTCGGAAAGAAACTGTCTCAAGCGAGGGAGCGACTTTGCTCAATACCCCTTTGACCAACGACACCGATGTCGCGGGTGGCAACTCGCTGTGTCGGGTTTCTGAAAGCCGGAGGAAGTAGAGCTCATCTCCCTCCTTCACAAGATTCAACAAGTTCGACACGGCAGTAGCAGCCTGGTTGAAAAGCACGCCACGCTCATCACGTACCGCCATGCTCGGTGAATCATCGAGTATGATGACGACAGTAGATTTGGCGTATGCGCCAATAGTACCGACTGTACCTCTCAGGGCCGGACGGGCAAACGCGAGAACGATAAGAATGATGAGAAGGGTGCGGAGGACGAGCAGTAGAATCTGGCGTATTCTCACGCGCCGCATCTTCGTCTTCTGCAACTCCTTGAGGAACTGGAGCGAGCTGAACTCGATGGTCTTTAGTTTGCGAAGGCTGAGGAGATGGATGATGATGGGGATTGCGGCCGCTGCAAGGCCGAACAACAGGAAAGGGTTGAGAAACGTCATGAACCTTGGAAAAATGCGTGATCAGGTTGTGGCTGATAGATTGTGGGAGGAAGGTGAAAAGAATGAGCTTCCTTGGATTGTTGACCTGGCGCCCATCACCTCTAACCTCTTCGGAAGAAGTAGAAGAAAAATCGAGTGAAATGCAAACAGAGCAGATTGAATCGCATGGGGCGACCGCCTTGCTTTTCCCTTGCGAAACCCATACTTTTTTGCAGCACATCATCACCATCATAACGGTACCCGCTTTGTTTGGATCCAAGTACAGGCTGCTTTTCGTTCTTCTTCTCATCCTGTCTGCTTCCCTCGATGCTCAAACGACCTTCATCATCAGACCGCAGATAGATTCGTCGTTCGCGCCCCGGGACATGTTCTATCCGTTCAAGTTCCAAAAACGGCCGCGGGTAGGTCTGGTGCTAAGCGGGGGAGGTGCTCGCGGCGCAACACAGGTTGGCGTGCTGAAGGCGCTTGAGCGGCATTCCATTCCTGTAGACTTAATTGCAG
>DPLS01000028.1:0-336 GCA_003541875.1 Bacteroidota bacterium
GGTTTTCTCTCCTGGATACGTGATCTACTTTTTGCCACCTCTGGCAAAGGTCTGCGAACCGAGCACGGCGAAGGCTATGAGTGCAAGAACAACCGTTGCTTGGTGAACTCGTGGCTATGGGTAACATACTGATCGCGAAACGTGAGTCCAAGATATGAGTTTCAGAAATGAAATCAAAAGAGAATTCTATTCTTGAATCTCACGAGCGGAGCAACTATCTTGCACTGCATCTCATCCATACTCATTCTGGATTCAGAAAATGTCCTTGCATCTTTTCCTTCTGGCAACATTTGTCAACATTGCTTCTGGAACGATCCTCCCCGACAGCACTCTCGC
>DPLS01000028.1:678-3029 GCA_003541875.1 Bacteroidota bacterium
TCGACTTCACAAAAAAGGTCCTTGCCGGCAAAGCGTCTCTCTTCTTTCAGAACAAGACCAACACCGACAAACTGGTGCTTGACACTCGCGGCCTCATCATCAAGCGAGTTACGTTGGGGACAAAAAACCAGAAGACAACTTTTCGCCTCGGGGAGCCCTTGCGCCAACTTGGTCAGGCGCTTCTCATCGACATCCTCCCGGAAACGAAGCTGGTCAACATTTGGTACGAGAGCTCGCCTGGTGCGGGTGCACTGCAGTGGTTCGATCCCCAGCAGACCACCAGCAAAACGATGCCTTTCCTCTACACACAATCACAACCGATACTTGCCAGGACATGGATCCCTTGTCAGGATAATCCCGGCGTCCGGATGACATACCGTGCAAGAATCAGAGTGCCCATCGGGATGCTCGCCGTGATGAGCGCCCAGAATCCCGTCAGGAAATCCCCGACGGGAGTTTACGACTTCTACATGCCGCAACCAATTCCCTCCTACCTGATGGCCCTTGCTGTGGGCGACATCGAATTCAGAAAGATCGGTGAACGAAGTGGTGTCTACGCCGAACCGGAAGTTGTCGAGAAGGCAGCATGGGAGTTCGCCGATGTCGAGTCGATGATGGTGGCCACCGAACACCTCTACGGTCCTTATCGCTGGCAGCGCTACGACGTGATGGTGTTGCCGCAGAGTTTTCCGTTGGGAGGCATGGAGAACCCAAGACTCACCTTTGCGACGCCCACAATTTTGGCGGGGGACAGATCGCTCGTTTCACTCATTACCCACGAGTTGGCCCACTCGTGGGCTGGCAACCTCGTAACGAACGCCACATGGAACGACATCTGGCTGAGTGAAGGGATCGCGACATACATCGAGCAACGCGTGGTCGAGGCAGTCTTTGGCCACAAGGAGAGCGAAATGCAAGCATCTTCTCTCTTTGAAGATTTGAAGAAAGAAATGGATTTCGAACTCGGCCCGACGAATCCGGACACCAGACTCAGACCGGACTTCGCCGATCGCAACCTCGAAGACGTGATGAACGGTGTACCGTACGGGAAGGGATACCTTTTTCTGAGAGCATTGGAAGAAACGGTTGGTCGAGAGCGGTGGGATAATTTCCTTCGGAAATATTTCGACACGTTCGCTTTTCAATCAATGACGACCGATGGGTTCGTGTCGTATCTGAACGGGCATCTTCTTAAGAACGATTCATTATTGGCAGTAAGAGTCCCGATAGAGGAATGGCTATACAAGCCCGGCTTGCCTGCCTCGTATCCAAAAGTCAACTTAGAGGTCTTTGGAGATGTCGAAGCGATCGCCAAATCCTTTCTCGATGGCTCCTGGACGGCGAGGCCGACCACAATCAAATGGTCGGCACAAGAACTCCAGCACTTTCTCCTAGTGCTCCCCCGACCACTTACCCTGGCACAGATGAGAGAGCTTGACAGTAATTTCACATTCACGGCCAGCAAAAACAGCGAAATCCTGAAGGAGTGGTTCTTGCATGCAATCAGTTCCGGGTATGCAGGAGCATTCCCTGCGTTGGAAAACTTTCTCGTCACTGTGGGAAGGCTCAAGTATCTCAGACCTTTGTATACCGAGCTTGCAAGAACCCCGGAGGGCGTGGTTCGGGCCCAGCGCATCTATGAGAACGCGCGTCCAGGCTATCACCCCATCGCTGTCAGACAACTGGACCGTTTGCTGCGATGATCGTGAGTGACACCGTTCACCCAACTCCGGGCTTCACAGTGCCTGGCCACAGATTACCTTGCCTCTTACACTCGTCCGTTGTATCTTGATGCACCAAGTCCATTAAGAAGCAATCCTCTTTTGTTCACACATGGATGGAAGAGGATTTCTTGTTTCCCATTCACAACAGACCCGAGGTATCATGTCTGACGAACATACCAGCGTCACACCGATTGGAGAGAGCGTCATTCGCAAAACCTTCCGTGAAGTGACCCAGCCGTTCATCGATCTCGTCCACGCGTCGCGAGCGTTATGGGGAGTGAACCTCTCCTACTTGTTGGAGGGACTCACCTATTTCGGCGTGGTGGGATTGCTGGCAATCTACTTCAATGACTTCATCGGACTGAATGACATCCAAGCCGGTCAGATGGTGGGGTTTCAGACCGCGGGCATCACACTGGCGATGCTCTTCCTTGGCGCAACCGTGGACATACTAGGCGCCCGGAAGGCGCTGCTCATCTCCCTTACCGTCATGCTAGTCGGCAGGGTCCTGCTTGCAATCGGACCGGCACTCACAGGCACTCAAGGAATGTGGTCGTCGGCTCATCTTGTGGCAATGGGCGGGATTCTTGGGGTCGTTATTGGCTATGGCATCTACATGCCCGCATG
>DPLS01000032.1:0-1649 GCA_003541875.1 Bacteroidota bacterium
GGGATCGTCGTGATTCTCGTTGGTGCCGCATGGTGGATATTTGGCAGGAAGCCGAAGACTACACAGCCGGCATCGTAGACACACATCCTGAAGTCAACAGAAGTCAACCCGCCGTGATGCTGTCGCGGTGGGTTGCGCTTTTTCTGGCTCGTCCGTTGCCCCATCAAGATAAGAAGGGACACAGGTCGCTGTGTCCCTTCAACAAACCCCAGCCACACTATATCGGTGAGGCGTCCTCTCCTCCCACCGAAATGACATCGGAGATGGAGTAATAAAGAGCTTCACTTCACGTAGTAGTCAATCACTCTATTCAGAGCGGCGCCGCACACCGGATCGAAGTCCACGAGACTCAAAGAAAACATCCTGCAATCAATTGATGGTCTGTAGAGTCCTTTGGAGGCATAGCCTGCGCCCTCAAACGCGCCAACCTGTCCCGCGTATTTCGACTTTGTCCGGATCTCGATCAGACTTTTGAAAAGCGGCTCTCGCTTCTTGTAGTAGTCAGGCGCAAGACGGTCCAGTTTCGACTGAAGCCCTGAGATGCTGTCATACTGGGCCTTCTCCCAGGGTGTTGGAATCCCGATTCCCTGAGTTTGGAAATCACTCCACTTCACATTCTTCTTGTCGAGCAGCGCGGTAATGTTCGGTTCCCACGGCTCGATACCGGGAGAGTAGAAGTCATTGTAGCCAGTCTGAGCTGCGTAATATTCGTCTCCGAGACCGGCGAAGGAATGTCCGAACTCGTGAACATACACGTAGTCCATCTGCCACTTTTGATCCGGGTTCTCCTCCTTGGTGTACGTCGTGGCATAGAGGTTATAGATACCCCCACCGCCATAGCGGGTATCGTTGAAGAGGATACAGATCGCATCGTACGGAGCTGCCGCGGCAGCATCCCGCACAGCCTTGTTGTCCGTTGTCAGAACGTAGCGAGGCGTGGTGAATGTGTTGTATTGAAACGCTAGAGCATTCCCCTTCCACACGTCCTTGTCAGGAATATCAATCCCCGATTCCTTTGACTCCACTTCAACAAGCCAAACGTTGAAATCCGACTTCCTGCTTTTAAATGGCTCAGTTGCGAACATCACATCGTTGAAGTGCTTCGCATCCGTTCTGAGCTTCTCCATGTCCGCCTTTGCATAACCATCACCAAGAATAACAATGTCAACTTTCGTCGAGGAGTTCCCATTCTCCATGATGGGGATGACCTTGAACGATGACGAACGCGACTCCTTGTTTACTTGGGTGGATTTGTTTGGATCGATGATGGTAGTGAAGACTTCATGGTACACCATCTGTTTGTCACGGCGGACAATCGTGATCTGAACCTGCCCCTTTGGAAACGGGAAGCGAACAGTTTCGGAGAATGTCTGGTAGACGCCGGCAAGCGCTTCGTCGGTCGTCTGCCATTCATTGTAGATTGATGAGAAACCTTGAGAAAAGATCAATGCATTCGTCGAATGATCATACACACGAAAGGCATACTCACCGAGGTTCAAGCCGTCGACGAGGTTTGTCCGGGTGCCGGGCCATGTTCCCTCTTGATAAACTTGATCGACCGTGATGCGATCTTCACCCTTCGTGCCTGTATGGAAATAATCGACGCGCATGGTCTTGTCCGAGAAGAACCGATCATAGTCCACGTTGGC
>DPLS01000032.1:2029-3190 GCA_003541875.1 Bacteroidota bacterium
TTGAAGTAGAATCTTGCCCCAAGTCCGGCGTTGGCGCTGAACTCCGTCGCAGGGGCAAGATCAAGAATGGGTGCAACTTCAAGAAACAGCTCAATCGGTGCAGACCTCACCCAGAAGGCAACTCCAAGCGGGATACGAACGCCGAAGATTGCTCCCCCTTTCCCGGTGGCAATGCGTCCACCTATTCCCGCATACAGCGGGAACCGCTCCGCTGATTGAATAACATCCGGGAAATGCCATAGGTAGTCACCGTGGATGTGGAAGCAGCCTTTGCTCCGAAATGAGTAGGCAAGCCCGCCATCGATCGCGTTTTGCCCTGACACCCACGCCTTCCCGCTCAGGCCAGTCGGTTCACCAAGAAGCACTCCAACGCCGTAGCCGCTCTCCTGTGCCCAAGCACAAGCTGACAATACAACAAGATGAAGAAGCACCACAGCGACTCTACGCATTGCGCGTCTGATCACCATTCCTATTTCACTTTAATCAATTCAACGTCAAAGACGAGTTCAGCATTCGGCGGGATCAGATTTCCGGCACCACGAGCACCGTAACCGAGTTGCGGAGGGATGATCAGCTTGCGCTTTCCACCCGCCTTCATTGAGGCGACGCCTTCATCCCAACCCTTGATTACGCCGCCAACACCAATGACAAACTGAAATGGTTCCTTGCGGTCCACAGAACTATCGAATTTCTTGCCATCCGTCAGGTAGCCGGTATAATGGACTGTGACGGTGCTTCCTTGTTTTGGGGAGTCTCCCGTCCCAACTACCGTATCAATGTACTTCAAACCACTGCTTGTGACGACCTCTTCCATTTTGGTCTTCTCTCATGGCTATGGGTAAGATACTAACGCGAAACGTGAGTTCAAGATATGAGTTTCAGAAATGAAATCAAAAGAGAATTCCATTCTTGAATCTCACGAGCGGAGCGACTATCTTGCACTGCATCTCGTTCATACTCATTCTGGATTCAGAACATGTCCTTGCATCTTTTCCTTCTGGCAACATTTGTCAACATTGCTTCTGGAACGATCCTCCCCGACAGCACTCTCGCCACCCCGTTCGAGTCACTCGAGAACCACTCATTTGCGCGGCCGACCGAGGCAGAGGTGAAACATATCGAGCTTGATTTGAAGGTCGACTTCACAAAAAAGGTCCTTGC
>DPLS01000199.1 GCA_003541875.1 Bacteroidota bacterium
AGAATGGTGCCAGGATATCCCACCGCAGTTCCTGTGTTGGGATCGGTGAAGGAAACCCACGTGAGCCGGTTCGGCGTTCCGCTTGCCTGGCTGGTCCAACTTGCACCGCCATTGGTGGTGCGGAAAATTATGCCATAGTCTCCCACTGCAGTCCCGGTGTTGGCATCGGTGAAAGAAACGCCGTAGAGAGTGTTCGTGGTTCCGCTTGACTGGATTGTCCAGCTTGTGCCGCCATTTGTAGTGTGAAGAATGGTGCCAATTGATCCCACCGCAGTTCCGGTGTTGGCATCGCTGAAGGAAACGCAGTAGAGAGCGTTCGTCGTCCCGCTTGACTGGCTCGTCCAACTTGCGCCACCATTGGTGGTGCGAAGAATGGTGCCAGGATATCCCACCGTAGTTCCTGTGTTGGGATCGGTGAAGGAAACGCCGTAGAGACCCTCCGTCGTTCCGCTTGACTGGCTCGTCCAACTTGCACCCCCATTGGTGGTGCGAAGGATTGTGCCATAGTATCCCACTGCAGTTCCGGTGTTGGCATCGGTGAAGAAGACGCCAGACAGATAGTTCGTTGTTCCGCTTGATTGGCTCGTCCAACTTGTACCACCATTGGTGGTGCGGAGAATTGTGCCATAGTCTCCCACCGCGGTTCCAGTATTGGCATCGGCGAAGGAAACGCCCCAGAGAATGTTCGTGGTTCCGCTTGATTGGATTCTCCAGTTCATGCCACCATCGGTAGTGTGAAGAATTGTGCCATACTCTCCCACCGCAGTTCCGGTGCTGCCATCGGCAAAGGAAACGCCCCAGAGAGGGTTTCCTTGCGGCAGGGGGTTTTGCCAGAACCACTGCGCATCGCACACGCTTGCTGTAACGGCAAGCCCAAACCAAACAAATAAGGTTCGCATAAGCCCTACTTCGATGCCTGTCAATCTACCTGAGAAGAATCATCTTCCTCATATCAACAAAATGTCCAGCTTGAAGTCGATACACGTACACGCCACTTGCCAGCGTTCTCGGCTTCCAGGTAATGGTGTGAGCACCGGCCATCTGCATATCGTTTACCAATGTCGCCACCTCTTGACCGAGAATGTTGAAGACTCTGAGCGTCGCATGACCTGCACTGGGCAGCACAAACCGGATTGTTGTTGAGGGATTGAAAGGGTTCGGATAGTTCTGGAGAAGCTCGAACCCGGTTGGATGCGATAGTCCCGGTTCTTCAACGGAAGTCGAAATGTCATCGTATCGAGTTTCCCTGTACGTCACCTGTGCGCTCGTAGTCTGCGAAGTGGATTTGATCTGCACCCAGTAGTAGTCGTTTGGAGTGTTGATAAGATCAGAAGGATTGAACGGCTTCCAGCCAGACCAAGAGATAATGCCCGCATCGTCAAACCATGATCTTCCGGTCCCGGATGTGGGTGAGTCACTCGAGAGAAACACATCGAAGTACGTTGTGCCAGCCGCAGGCACAAACTCGCGGTGATAGAGTGTCCAATCTGTAGTTCCGTCAACCTGTGTGCCGATGTCACTCGTCCCAATCTCTGTGCCGGTTCTTGAGTTGTAGAACCTGACGTTGAGTGCGGCGTTGTTGGCATTTGAAGTTTTGATGTGGCTATAAAGAGAATAGTGCGCAGTGTCCGACTCACAGAAGATGCGTTTTTCAAAACTCGTCGTGATTGTTCCTGAGGCAGATGTGCGTCGCTGGAGCAACGACCGTCGACCTGCATGCGACGTCGTCGTATCATATCCTTCATCGCTCTCATTGATATTCCAAAGCGAGCAGCCTTCGTCCTCAAAGTTGCCAAACCAAATCACATCTCTTCCGACCCGGTACTGCCAGGATGCAGACGGCGTTATGTTTACGAGTGAGGACAGACTCCCGCTCCGTGCCAACCGCAACGGCACCGATACCCAGTCGCTCCCTTGCTGCTGCACCTGAGTCTGGCTGGTGTGGGACACAACGCTCGGACGAAGATGAAGGGTGTCAAGCACGATTGCCGCGGTGACAGAATTGGAATCAACGATGAGATATGTTCCCAGGTCCTTTGATCGTCCCGCGAGATAGTCCAGAATGTGCAGTCCAAATCCGCCCTTCGCCCTCATCGGAATGTAGTCGTCGATGAACACCGGCGTTACCGAGTATTCAGAGAATCCCCTCCCGTCAATACTCGCATTGAGGATTGCAGTCGGCATTGTTTCAGGGTAGTCGAGGTCAAAAGCGAAGTTGCCAAGTGAATGAGCAATCAGCTTGCCGCGATACACCTGGAACCCTTGAGTGACGTGAGGATGGTGACAGATCACGAGATCGGCACCATGGTCAATTGCAAACTGTCTGATTTGGATGTCAGTCAGCAGTGGAGCCAGCAGATACGGAGAGTACTGTTCGTCCCCCTCGTATCCCGAAAGAGAACTTTGCTGGTTGTCGACAGGAGCAAAGGAGTATTCAACTCCCGAATGCATTTCAACCACAACCAGGTCAGCAATATTCTTTACGGTATCGATTTGCCGGGCCAGGTCATACGGAGTGAGGTTTGCAAACCCGGGTTTGTTGAACCCTGCATCGAGGAATGGTTGCCAGTTGTTGTATTGACCCGTCAGATCGCTGGAAGCCAGGAATGCAACGCATACCCCCGACTTTGAGTAAAAGGCGGGCGTGTATGCCTCGTATGAGTTCGCACCTGCGCCGGAGAACACGATGTTGTTGTTTCTCAGAACCCCCTGCATCTGTTGAAGTCCCTGAAGCCCATAGTCAACGACATGGTTGTTTGCAATCGAGACTACGTCAATCCCGGCATAGAGCAGACCTGCAACGTTTGCAGGTGAACTTCTGAACGTAATAGACTTCGTTGGATGCCGGGTGCCTGTGTTGCAAAGCGGGCTCTCAAGATTCGCCACGGTGATATCCGCTGCATCGCCAAGCACAGCGCGCGTCGGTGCAAAGATCGCCTCGACCCCCTGCGTGGGAATGATGCCTCCGGGTTGCTCGTATCGTCGCGCCAGCATGATATCCCCGATGAAATTCATCCTTACCGGGAATGTGGTGGGACCGGGATCGACCTGAATCTGACACGAAGCTCTTCCCCAGAGGCCCGTTTGGTCCACGACTCTACACAGCACCGTGTAAGGATGGTTGTCGAGTACAAGAAACGTATGGCGGGGGCTCTGCAGCGTGCTGGTGCCGCCATCTCCGAAGTCCCAGTAGAAGAGATGATTTCCGCCGTCAGGATCAACCACATGCCCGAAGAACTGCACATCCACGTTCTTGGTCCCGGACAAACTCACGTACACATCTCCCACGGAATCGGTGATCGACACGTGAGGCGCAACAGGCAATGAGTCTGTGATGTCGATGACATCGTCGAAGTAAGCAACCGCATGAGAGGCCTGGTCCCGGTCATTAATGAACAACAGTCTATTGATTGTCGGAAGGTAGCCGTACCGTGCCAGCCAATCATCTGCGATGGGAAGCTGATAGAGATTCCAGGATCGAGTTGGAAAAGCTCCCTGGTACACAGTGACCCAATCTTGAATGTTGAGCAACTCGGTTCCTGCAAAACCATACATCAACGTGCGGGCAGAATCGTCGATGACTCCGAACCCTTGTATCTCCCCTACGCTGTCGATGTACGCGGAGACCTGCCACACGTCTGCGGAGTCGATGGAAATGGGTGTGATTTGCTCCATCTTCCAGGTGTTGCCAAAGAGCTTCAGAGAGTAACGTGAACCCGAGTGGGGCAGAAGAGAATCCACTTGCCAAGCGTTGGGATGTTGATCCTGACCGGGATACGAGAGGAGCTGCACCGTGCCCCGTTCAAAGCTCTCAATGGTGTCGCCAGGTGTGAGGTTGATGCGCAGATTGCGAGGGGTCTGAGAAGAGAGAGCTGACCCATTGAAGGAGATAGTCGCGAGGAGGATCACTGACAGAAGTTTCGCCCTTGGGCTCATTCTCACACCACTACGAATTCCCTGCTTCCAGAACACGAATCCATTTGGTTTGGACTACTTGATCAGCAACATCCTGCCTGTTTCGGCTATTGACCCGGCTTTGAGTCGGACAAAGTACACTCCTGACGGTTGAACTATTCCCCTCTCATCTCGTCCATCCCATTCCAGTCTCTTCCTTCCGCCAGTCGACGTACCCGAGTAGAGGCTTCTGACTGATTGCCCGAGACTATTGAAGATTATCAATTCAACCAAACCTTGCGACTCTTGACCGTACGGTACGTCAAATTCAATCACAGTTGTGGAGTTGAAGGGATTTGGGAAATTTGGAGACAGGTTGAAATGAGCACGTGGAATTTCAGCCGCAGGTGATCCGCCAAGCGGCTGCGTCGTCCTGGCACCTTTGATCAACGGAACGTAAGCATTGTCGTCACTCATCGATACGGGATGGATCTGGGCATCACCATACCGGGTTGCCGTTTTAAGGCTCGTGCTGTTGAATGCACGCAAGTACACGAGATCTCCATTCGCCGGGCACCCTGTTCTGCGATCGGGCCAGGCAATCAACTGCAAACGAAACGTGCCCTCCGAAAGAACATTCTCGCCGATAGCATGAGGAATACCTACCAGCCGATCATCGCCCCCAGGCTGACCCCAATCAGGACTTCCGTTCTCTGCGTTCGGTGGATCAATCGCACCATCCTCTCCGGCCCAGATCAACTGCACGACGTCGCCGTTCTCCAGTGTCTTTCCCCCTTCATCCTCGAAGGGAACAACATTGGCGACAGTGAACGATTTCCGACGGACGAGACGGTCGTGGGCATATGTGAGCTCTGAGTGGGCATAGGATGCAAATGTAATCTCTGCCTGAAGCATGCTCCTTGTTGGCGGAATCTCGCGACGCCATTCCCCAAGCAACCGGCTTGCAGCGTTGAAGATTGAATCTTCTGCCGGATAAGTCACCGCCCATAGCCCATTGCCACATTCGTCCCGAAGCTTGTAGGAGTCGATATAATCCGTGTTCGTCGTGAAGTCGAAAAGGAGTGAGCGAATCTCTGAAGCAATGGCATTAAGCGGTGAAGTGACCGTGCCACTCGCGGCTTCCGGAGGAACTCCAACAGGCCAGTACGGGACGGCAATCCCCGTGGCAGGGTGGCCGAGAACCGTCCACATCGTACTGAGAGTTGGCATCTCGCCAGGCTTCACGCCAACAATGGCTGCAACCGAGACGGTCTTGAATCTGCAAACACTGGAATTGGAATAGAAATACCCTAGTGGACTTGTCGACGTCCATTCATGCGTATAGGGTATCGAGATAGGGCTACTGTTGAAGTCAGAGAAGTC
The DNA here is from genome assembly GCA_003541875.1 of Bacteroidota bacterium. Classification (GTDB taxonomy): domain Bacteria; phylum Bacteroidota; class Ignavibacteria; order UBA10030; family UBA6906; genus UBA11986. The sequence goes on from DPLS01000199.1 coordinate 5,278, forward strand.
CCGGGCATGGTAACGGATGATTCTCCTGTAGTCAAGTGAATCACCGACGTGAAATTCTCCGATCTGGGAAACCGCTCGCCGGTACCGCTCGATCCCAGCATTTCCACCTCCAGTTCTGGAGAAGTTTGTGCGCAGGATGTAGCCCTCGGAAGACTCGATCGTATCGTTCGCATCAAACCTCCAGTACGCGTTGCCTCCCACTTCATAGATTGCTGCAGCACCCCCTGCATCAATCACACCGAAGTTGCCCTGGGTTAGTCGACCGGTTATGTTGGTGGAATCGAGGAGTAGCTCGAATTCTTCGACACGAGCGCAAGTCCCAAGAGCATGCCGCATCAGGAGCCCGTTGCTGAGGCCCGATGTCCCGCCGGGTAGGTCAGATGAAGTGGAATTGATGATGGCAAATCCCCGCTCGTTCACACCCATCCAGGTTTCCTGGTCCCCCGAATTTGTGACCGCAACATAATGGTGGGGGTAGGATGTATCGTACGAAATGGAGTTGCTTGGCATATCAGCGTTGTCGCGGACCTTCCAGAGCAACGGACGTCCATCAGCAGTCGCCCTCGCAGACGCAACTCCGATTGTGCATCCCTCGACTGACGGTGTCCTGGTGCGGGGATAGTATCTATCATCTGTCGGGGTAAGAGCACGGTCACTTGCGCACAGAACCACAAAGAGCAAGATCGCCGCGTTTCTCACACCGTCCCGAAATTTGCTGGCCATTCCTTTTCGAGATTGGATTCCGCTGCACGTACGTCACAACGTGGTCAATCGGTCTCGACTGACCACGTCATGCACTACCAACTTGAACTTCTATCTGAGCATCAAGAGTTTCTTCGTCTGGACAAACACAGTGAATGCTCCATTCGCCGGCGTAGCCTGTAACCGGTAGAAGTACACACCAGAGCCAACGCTGTTGCCACGATCGTTCAACCCATCCCACTGCACCACATGTTTGCCTGCGGAGTTCTCTCCATTCTGCAACGTGCGTACCAACTGCCCCGTCACGCTGAAGATCTTGAGAGATACCTGACTGTTCGCAGGCAACGAATAGGAAATGGTTGTCTGTGGATTGAATGGATTCGGATAATTCTGTTCCAAGACGAATTGAGTCGGGATGGCTTCCCCTTTTGTGCCCCTCCCATCTACACCAACCAGAAGTTGAGGTGCCTGGGTGGTAAAGAGGATTGCAAGAGTGTCTCTCAAAGGCGTGGCACTCGGATCAATGTCTGGTTGATCCGTGCAAACATACTGTAAGGCAACAGTCTGCGTGCTGTTCTCTATGCCTACGGTATTCTCGGCAGTATAGGCGGTGTTCTTATATTGGAAGAGAATCTCTCCATCGCCTGTCGGCGTTGGATACGTTGCAGGGTCATAGAGGATGATCTGGAATGTCTCTTTGTTGTCCGCACCTGTATGAGTATTGTTGTGGCCAACATTGTACCATTCGACAATAAATCGCTGAGCAGGAGCCGAGTAGTAGAGCAGCTTCCCGGTTTCACCCGTTGTCATAAACAGATTGTCCCAGAATGCGGCAACCATGCAACCAACGTTGTCATTGTAGGGCAAACAAACTGCGTTGTATGCGGTTTGTGTGCCGCTGCCGAATGCTATCCAGCCATCGCTGCTGAGGCGCACCTGTGTGTAGTTCACCCCGTAGTACTTGAACGTGAATGGCAAGGTCACAGTCGTGGTATAGTTGCCGCTTGATGGCACAGTCACCTGAGTTCCGACTCCATTGAGTTCGACCCAGTTGTATCGCGGAGATTGCTGGAAAAGCGTGTCGTCGCTTGCGTACGCGTAATATCCATAGGAGTCAGGTCCCGTCGGGTCACTTTGCTTTGGTATTGACACAGGAATGGAGAATGTATCGACATAGCTGTACGCATATCGTCCACCTTGTGTCTGCAGAAAGAGGCTGTAGGGGATAACGGTCCTCGCTGGACATGCACTGTCCACCCTCACAACAAAGTAGTCGTTGAAATTTGTGAACGAGCTGTCGGCACTCAACGTCCCGAACGTGCTGAGTGAATCGCCGATGGTGATGTATGGACTTGTGCATCGGAGCGTGGCTTGAATTCCTGGTGCAATATCTTCACCAACATTCTTCAAGGTCAGGTACAGCTTCACCGTTTCACCCGGATCCATGCGGGCATTCGTTCTGGCCGCACCACGATCATCAACAATGTACATTCCACACTTCAGCCTGCATCCCATCAGTTCCTCCAACTGGATGTAGTCCCATGTTTGAAGCGCGCTTGCAACATGCAGGTTGAACGCAATGTTCTCTCCCACAGTACAACCCGGCTTCACAAAGAACTGGAACGGCGAACCGGTCAACGAACCCCCTGACGAGAGATTTCCAAAATTCACAGGCGTAGTCGTCTGAAGTTGCACCTTGTTTGTGTCGACATTCAGCGTGGCCTGCACATTGGATGCAGTTTGCGTTCCCCAGTTCTTGAGCGTGAACGTGATCTGTCCGTGCTCATTAGGATTGATCAAGCCATCAAGGTTGCCATCAAGGTCAACAACAACTGGCTCCCCCAAAGGAGCCACGTGCTCCGTTTCGGAGGTGATCCTCGAGGAGCCTTCATAGGGCACCACATTTCCACCTCGCACAAGGACGCTCAATGTGTCTACAAACTCAGGAGTGATCGCCAGTATTACTTTCCCCAGCAGGTCAGTATATCCGGTTACATAGATGCTGTCCCCGGCAAGGCATACCTGCGCTGCACCGACCGGCGCTCCTGTGGCAGAATCGGTCACAGTAAATGCAACCTGATTGTATCCTACGGGCACCGATGAAGGGTGAGCAACCGTCACCGGTCGAGGAACATCCTTCCAGATGTGAACTGTGGGATCACCAAGTATGCAATAGACACGAGTCTGATATTCTACCCAGTGCTCGTTCCCAAAAGCTTGGTACATGTACAGCCGCCCGCGTGCAAGTGCTTGCCCCGGCGTTTCCAGTCCCTCCTGAAACATCCCAATGTAGATGCCTTTGTCAATCAGGTTGTTGTACGGTGTGTGCGTGTTTGACGTCGGGCCAATGAACGTCACCGCTCCCCGAGGCGCGGCGACGGTTCCAAGCTCCAGCCACTGCTCACCAAAGCAGGAGCTTTGGTTGAACGCTCCCACGCCACAACCAATGCTTGTGACGAAAGTAAGCATCCGGCCATTGTTGAGTGATTGGACATTCGTTGTTTGGAATGAGTAGCAGTTTCCATTAGGACTCCAACCGGTATACCAGCCTTGTCCCCGGTAATTGAGAAAACTCCGGCCGTTGTCGATCGCGCTGGTAACGGAGGACAATGTGGAATAGCACGGGCTGTGGCTCATGAACGTATCCACCGCCGTGAAAGCTCCGTCCAACATCATACAATCGCGTGCAAACCGCTTGGTGGCAAGCATCGAAGGATACTCCATGTCCGCCACAACCGCCCCCTTTTTGAACCAGGACGTGTTACCGGTGTACGGATTGCGTTCGTATCCTATGATCTTCCTGACGATGTTCTGTTCCGTCGCAACACTCTCGTGCGTGAACCGACCGATCATCATCTCAGGAAGGAAATCGTTCCCGTCAATCTCAACGTAGAAGTCCTCACTGACGATTGTGTAGTCATAGACAATCTGCTTGATCGGAATGTACCCATTGTCCCCAGCCAGCAGCACATACGATGGAGGATACTTCCAATTGTGATAGATCCGCGCCAAATAATTCTTGATTGAATCTGGATTGGTTGCGGTGGCCCCTATCTCGCTGAACTTTGTAACCTTCACAAATGTTCCAGTCTTGTGCCTCCAGTTCGCAAATGGCTTCAGGCTGTCGGCAAAGGCATCAGGCACAATACACACAAGTACATCGCGGCCTGTCTCCAGGCCGGCAAATTGTCTGTCTAATGCGCCCTGATAATTGAAAATACTGCTCCGATACAATGCTGCAAACGACGGCGCAATCGGTTTCCGGGGACTCGTCTTTGGATTGACGACTTCGCCGATTCCGTACTTCACCCGTATAGTCATTGAGGAAGCCACACGAATCTCGTTCCTCGCAGCAATGTATTTGACAGGATACACGGCAACCCGCACAATGCGGAAGTCCCTGAAAACACTTGGCGCATCCACCACTGTCCCCTCTCGAGGGTATGCAGATACTGACTGATAGGCATCTTCTCTCTCCACATAGGGAGTTTCAGGTTCTCCCTCTATCCACGGACGCCGAGCAGGCGGAAGAACGTACCCTCCAAACGCGAACTCCTCTCCGGTTTCCAGAACCTCAACCGAAACTGCCGCTCGATCCGGCACCGCAAGGATTTTCGTAACGCACGGTAGCTCAGGAAAGCCAACTTCGGTCGTGAACGCATCTGTAAGAAGGTCAACCGATTTGTATGGGTGTGAACCTGACACCAGGTCGTTCACCTCAAAACCGGACACTTCGATTTTCAGAACCGTACCGCTCAGGTCATCCTGGAGAAGGGTAACACGGGGAGCCGAAGCTTGAGAAGCGCTATTCCTCAACGATATCCATTCGCTCCGCGCCGTGCACACCACGACAACAGACGCCAGCGCCACATAGTAGAGACTCCGTCTCATCGATCACCTCTTGATATTTTTGAATGATTCCATTGCACAAGGATTCTTGATTGTCAAAACGCTCACTTCATAAGAAGCATCTTTCGTACATCCGAGAACACGACTCCATTTGTTCCCTCCACGACCAGACGAATGAAGTACACACCACTTGCAGCCTGGAATCCACGGCTCGTCTTCGAATCCCATTGAACAGACCGATACCCCGCAGATTGCACTTCGCCATTCACCAAGGCACTCACTTCCTGCCCAAGCACATTGCAAATCTTCAGTGAAACTCTGCTCTCAACTGGCAGTGCGTATTTGATAACGGTCGTGGGATTGAATGGGTTAGGATAATTCTGCAGAAGCGCATACTCCGTCGGCAGCCCCTCCGATCCAGCTACCCTCAGCATCAACTTGCGTACTGCACCACTGCCGATCTTCAAGGAACCCGTCCCGGTCAGAGCACGCACTTGTAGATACTGACCTCCCAAAGCATCAGCTAGCTCATAAGATCCACCACCAACGATGTTCCATTTCACAGTCAATGGATACGCTACCGACTGAATGTTGATCTGGAATTCCATGACCTCCTTCGATTCTACCGGATGCGTTTTCACAATGGTTCCACCTTCTGTGCTCTCGAATCTTGCATCGAAGGCGACCGCCGGTGGCAATGGGGGCATACCGAACATCGATTCCGGAAATTTGCCCTTCGGGTCTGATCCAAAGAACAGCGTTTGTGACCCTCCCTTGCTATCACTGATCGAGATCGTGTTCAACCTAGCCAAGTCTTCATCTCCCGAAATGGGAGCCTTTGGAATGCTCAGAAGAGGATGACCCAGTACGAATTGGCCAACACCGCTCGCCTTCACCCAGTATCCAAATCCGGGATCCAGGTGGGTAACCGAAACGTATCCGTTGGTATATCCAAAGTAGTTCGAAATTCTGAGACCTGCCGGTATCGTCGCAACGGTGGAAACGTCAACGGAACTTGAAATCGATCCGATGATATTCCATCCACCACTCACCGGGATAGAATCACTTAGCATCCCCATTCCAATGATCGGATTCAGTTCTCCGGCTGGAAACTTCGCCCAAAATCCTGGACCGTTCGGCATCGCAGTAGTTGGAACATATCCCACTACGGGATCATACCTGAACGCATAGTCGGACATTGAGTTCGGGTACAGTCGTCTGACGGTATTGAGGGTGTCGGGACGCATGACTGGATTTGAAACAAGGTTCCATCCGGTTCCAATCGGCACTGAGACAGTCATGTTGGTAGACTCAATCGAGGGATGCTGCGTACTGAATTTGATTGCCACTCCGTCTCGAATCTCGGCGGCAGTTGGATCGTAAAGGCCATTGTAGAGGTACTGCATTCCAATCGTTTGCGTACTGTCTTCTGTACCCACGGTACACGCTGTCTCTTCACCAATAATTCGATATTGGAAAATGACCTCCCCGTCTCCCGACGGCGTTGGGTAGTACGCGGGATCGAGGAGTATGGCTTGGAAGGTCTCCCGCAATGTCGTGCCGCTATAATGGCCTACGGAATCCCACTCAACGATGAACCTGTGGTTTGCAGGGTCGCTATAATAAAGCAACTTGCTGGTTGAGTTACTGCTGCCTTCAAACAAGTCATCCCAGAACAATGCCACCATGTTGTTGATGTTATCGCTGTGAGGGAGCGCGTAGTTGGTATATGAGGTCTGAGTTCCGGACCCGAATGCCAACCACCCGTCACTGCTCACTCGGACATTCGAGTAGTTCCTGCCATAGTACCTAAACGCAAACGGAAGAGTTGCCGTAGCTGTGAAATCTCCTGAGGAAGCCCATGGGACCCGAGTTCCCACGCCCCTGATCTCGACCCAGTTGAATGTCGGAGCCTGTTCATAGAGGCTGTCATCTGAAGAGTAGCCATAGTAGCCATAGGCGTCGGGGCCGGTTGGGTCTGTCGCACTCGGGAGTCCAACAGTCACCGAGATATTCCGCGAAACCGAATATGCATAGTTTCCATTCTGCGTGCTCAGCTGCACCGTGAGTATGTACGTTGAGCCAACTGGGCACGAATCGGTGGCAGTCACAATGAAATAGTCGGCCGTATTCGTTGAACTTGCTCCGATGGCAAGAGATCCAAAACCCCCGACAGAATCCATGATGCTAATGTAAGGACTGGCAAACCGGAGAGTACCGGCTACGTTGGGGGCCGCATCCTCACCATTGTTGGAGATGGTGAGATACACAATCGCTGTTTCGCCAGGATCAAGTCTGCCGTTGCTCTGGGGTGAGCCCTGATCATTTATTGTCGCCGCAACGCATTGCAGGTTACATCCGAACACCTCCTGGGAAGTCGTGTAGTTCCATGAACGCGCTGAACTTGTAACATTTAGTCGCAGCGGGAGAAGGTATCCAACTGGAGTATTCGCCTTCACGTAAAATTGTAGCGGTGTCCCAGAACCTTGACCCGATACGTTGGGTGGAAGCGTTCCATATGAGACAGGACCTGCATTCACGATCCCAACATACGTGGTGTCAGGAGCCGAAATGGTTGCCTGAACGTTCGTCGAAGATTGGATACCCCAATTCTTCAACGTGTACGCAATCTGAACGTGCTCATTCGGGTTGACCTTACCATCGAGGTTACCATCAATATCTGTCACACCTGGGTCACCAAGTGGCGCAACGTGTTCTTGATCGGATATGACGCGGATCGTTCCTTCCGCTGGCACGACACGTCCACCACGGACAACAAGTGTGAGTGTATCAATTGTGGGTGAGGTTACTGGTATTACCGCCACACCAGTTGCATCGGTCATGCCGACGACATACACGCTATCCCCTGCAACGCATACCTGGGCACCGCCAACGGGCGCGTGTGTTGCCGAATCGACCACCGTGACCTGAACCTGGTCATAGCCAACGGACAATTGAGAGGTGTAAGTAATGTCCACTTTCTTGGGAACATCCTTCCAGATTTGCGCGGTAGGGTCACCAAGTATGCAATATACTCGAGTTTGATACTCCGTCCAACCAGCGCTTCCGAGCACTTCGTACATGTAGAGCCGCCCTCGTGCAAGGGCCTGCCCAGGGGTTTCCAGTCCTTCCTGGAACATGCCCATGTAAATACCCCTATCTATATTGTTATTGTAAGCTGTATGGGTGTTCGAAGTAGGACCGATAAATGCCACTGCGCCTTTCGGACTTGAAAGTGTTCCCATCTCGATCCAATCTTCTCCAAAGCTATTATGAGTGGTAGTGGAAGTTTCGTCGAACATGGCAACACCGCAACCGATGCTGGTAACAAAAGTAAATTTTTGCCCATTATTTATACTGGTAAGATCTGAGATATCTAGTGGGGTGCAACTGGCAGTCCATCCGTAGTACCAGCCTTCACCCCGGTAATTTAACCAGCTTCTTCCGCTGTTAATTGCAGCAACCACATCTGTAACGCCATAAATACAAGGGCTTTTACTCATCATAGTATCAACCGAAGTGAAGGCGCCAGCCTGAAGCATGATGTCGGCAGCAAACCGCTTGGTTTCAGCTTGAGAAGGATAGGCATTATTCGAACAGCATATTCCTTTTTTGAACCAGTCGGTATTGGTGGTATAGGGTGTTTTTTCGTACTTTAAAAACTTATTGATCATCACCTGCATCCCATAATCACTCTCGTTAGTAAACCTGCCAATCATCAATTCAGGGAAATAATCGTTGCCATCTATCTCAACAAAATAATCTTCGTTAGGAAATGTCCAACCGTCCAATGTTACTGTTTGTTTTGGAAAAACATTATTATCACCAACAATCAAAACGTAAGTCGGAGGAACTACCCAATTATGGTAGGCATCCGTAATGTGGTTTTTAATAATAACGGGATTGGTGGAATTTGCTCCAATGTCGGTGAATTTTGTTATATGAATATCGATACCGCTTTGACGCTTCCAATCGGCATAGGTTTGAAAACTGGCAACAAATTCATCCGGCATGATGCACAACATTAATTCATGAGCATTATCTTTTCCTCCGTAAGAATCATCTAAAACGCTCTGGTAATTAAAAATGAAACTCCGGTATAATTGTGCAAAAGAGGGAGCAATAGGTTTTTTCGCGGTGATTTTGGGATTTACAACTTCACGGGGGCCATAATTAATGCGGACGGTGATGGAGGAAACAGCCTGAAGTTCTTTTTTTGCAGGAATATAACGAAACGGGAAAACAGATACGCGTGTAATCCGAAAATCGCGAAAAACTGATGGTGGATCCAATTGAGAAAATTCGGCAGGATATAAACTCATGGAACTATATGCATCCGTATTTTCAGCATATGGTGTCTCAGGTGAACCTTCAAACCAGCTTTCACGTGCTGGTGGGAGATAAATGTTGTTAAACGATTGCACTTCTCCTGTTTCCAGGACTTCAAATGAAATACCTGCCTGATCGGGAATAGCCAATACTTTTGCGATATATGGTAATTCGGGCAATCCCGGGCTATTGGTAAACGATTCTGACAATAAATCTATCATCTGATAATTCTTGCCTTCGGAAATGAAATTCTTTTGTTCAAATCCGGAAATCTCAATTTTAAGTACCGTGCTGTTGATGTCATCACTGATAAGTGTAACATTCGGCGGTGTTGGTGATGTATTCTGTTTAT
>DPLS01000141.1:0-803 GCA_003541875.1 Bacteroidota bacterium
CCAAAGAAGCCGGCAATTCCCGTCGCATACGCGTAGCCATTGGTTCCAATGGCAATGTTCCCCCAAATGCTTTCAGAAAAGGAAATCGAATCTTCGCTCGCGAACGTAGTGGAATTGATGATGAATATCTTCCCATTAGTTGGAGGAGTGCCAAACGCGTTGCCGCTGCACGCTACCCACACTTTGCCGTCAGGAGCAACAGCTGCGCCGGTGGGTCCGTCCGACAACACAAGAGAGGCCTTGAGGGTATCTGCCCGAGTATCAATGACTGAAACCGTGCGGTCATTCCCGTAGCCGGAGTTGCACACAAACAGGTAGTTGCCTGCAATGATCATCCCGAGAGGATTGGACCCAACGGTGACCGATTTCATGATCGTTAAGGTCGACGGGTCAAGAACGAACACTGCTCCGCTGTTTGTGCGGGTCACGTACAGCTTGTTCCTGATCGAATCAATCAACATCTCGCGAGGGTTCGAACCAGGAAACGTCGCCGACCGTAGCTGCTGATGAGTCTCAAGACTGATCATAACGAGGTTTTCGGAATGACTCATAAGAATGTACGCCCGATCCCTATACAGCTTGATGTCATCGCCAGTGCTTCCCAGATGAGACCCGCTGTTGACCAATTCAAACACATCCTTATATACTGCGTCACGGTCGACATCATAGATGGACAGCCGCGCCCCGGTCGGGTCATTGTAGTCCCCCTCGTTAAGGACATACACTGCATTCTCAATCAAAGGCAGCCTTGACCCTTGCGGGAATGTACTCGACGGGTTATCTCGACATGCAAATGAGAACCA
>DPLS01000141.1:1149-1720 GCA_003541875.1 Bacteroidota bacterium
TTCCTCTAATACTCAAGCGAAACAGTAACTCTGAAAGACCGCAACGGCATCGGGTAACCAAGCATGACTTGGTATTCTTCATTGAAAATATTATTGACTTCCAGTTTGATCCAGATTGCAAGTTGGCTGAGCGTCAGGCGGGAGCGGATCCCCACATTCACCAGTCCGTGGGCAGGCAGAGACTCTGTGTTGTCTTCCGTTAGGTAACGGTACCCCGAATACGAATAGCCTAGAGATCCACCGACTTCCTTTACGATTGCTGCCCCGATCCCCAGAGTACCTGTTGCAGAGACGGCGAGAGTCTGCTGGGGCATGTACACAAGCTGCTTGGCCACTGTTGGATCGCCCGGGAAGTCTGCTGAGATTTTCCGGCTGCTCGATGTTGTATAGCCAACTTGAAGCGAGAGAAACCTATCGGGCAGATCCCACCGATAGGACGTTTCAAGACCTTCAGATTGAACGCGGCGGAGGTTCTTTGGCGAGACCACACCACTTCCCGCCGAAACCCACACAATCCTGTCGCTCATGTCGTTCATGAAGTACGTTGCTTGCGCAAGGTGTTCACCCACCA